>NZ_RAWP01000034.1:0-86917 GCF_003668935.1 Corallococcus sp. AB032C
TGTATAAGAGACAGCGACAATGGCGAGTAGCCCCCCCCGCAGCAATTCCCTCAACCCTGCAGCGAGGAGACGCTGTGCAGATTCGCATCCTGGTAGTTGATGACGAGCAGGACAACTGCGACTACCTCAAGCTCGTGCTGACCCGTGAAGGCTACGAGGTCGTCACCACCACGGACCCCACGCAGACGGTGGACATCCTCCGTGGCTCGGACTTCCACCTCGTCATCCTCGACATGATGATGCCGCAGATGTCCGGCACCGAAGTGCTGGAGCTGATCCGCAAGTACGACACGGACATCGCGGTCATCGTCGCCACGGCGTACCCCACCGTGGACACGGCCGTCGCGTCGCTCAAGGCGCAGGCGTCCGACTACGTGAAGAAGCCCATGGAGCCGGAGCAGTTCACGGCCGCAGTGCGCAACGCGTTGCAGAAGAAGGGCCTGTCCCAGGACCCGGAAGCGGATCTGCACCGCGCCATCGGCCGCACCATCCGAGACGCGCGCAAGACGCAGGAACTCACGCTCAAGCAGCTGGCCCGCCGCACTGGCTTGTCCGTGTCCCTGCTGTCCCAGATTGAACGCGCGGAGTCCTCCGCGTCCATCTCGTCGCTCTACAAGATCGCCTCCGCGCTGCAGCTGCGCATGGGCGAGCTGTTCGGCGACACCTAGCGGCCGGTGAAACGGGGCGCGCGCTTCTCCAAGAAGGCCGCGCGCCCCTCCTTCGCGTCCTCGCTGCCAAACGCCTCGCCGCGCACCTGACGCAGGTGCGCGACGTCCTCCGGGGACAGCCCGGAGCGCGCCAGCAGCCCGAACGCCTCCTTCATCCCCGACACCGCCTTCGGCGCCCCCGCGGCCAGCGTCGCGCACAGCGCCAGCGCGCGCGCTTCCGCGTCCTCGGGGCACTCATCCAACAGGCCCCACGCGAGCGCCTCCGCCGCCGGCAGCCGGCGAGCGGTGAGGAACAGCTGCTTGGCGCGTGAAAGCCCCACCAGCCGCACCGCCCGCGCCAGCCCCTCCGGCGAGTACACGATGCCCAGCCGGGCCGGAGGCATGAGGAAGAACGCGTCGGAAGCGCCCACGCGGAAGTCGCAGGAGGCCGCCAGGTCGAAGCCCGCGCCCACCGCGCCGCCCTGCACCAGCGCCACCGACGGCGACGGGTGCCGCTCCAGCTTCAGCAGGCACGCCACCAGCGGGTCATCCGGCAGCCGCCCGTCCGCGCCCGGCGGCCCCAGGTGCGTCAAGTCGTAGCCCGCGCAGAAGTGCCCGCCCTGGCCGCGCACCAGCAGCGCGCGCACGTGGGCGGCCGGCTCCAGCGCCGCGTCCATCCGGGCCAGCAACGCGTCATTCAGCGCGTTGCGCCGCGACGGGTTGGAGACGGTGAGCACCCGAACACCGCCCTCGCGATCCTCCACCTCCAGCGTGGGCTCCATCGAAGCCCGTGGCTACTCGAGCACCACGAGGACGTCACCCTCGTTGACCGCCTGCGCTTCCTTGCAGCGGATCTCCTTCACCGTGCCGCCCTCTTCGGCCTCCACGGGCATCTCCATCTTCATGGACTCGAGGATGACGAGCGTGGTGCCAGCGTCCACCTTGTCGCCCACCTTCACTTCGATCTTCCACACCGTGCCCGTGATGTGCGCCGCAACGTCCGCCATGAACCGTCCCTCCTCGGGGGGGAATACTTAAGGCTTCGCGTGATGATCCAGGAAGTGCGTGTCCAGCTCACCGGCGCTGAAGGCAGGGTCCTTCAGGATGCGAAGGTGGAGCGGGATGTTCGTCTTGATGCCTTCGATGCGGAAGGACTCCAGGGCCTTCACCGCGCGGGCAATGGCCTCGTCGCGCGTGGCACCGGTGATGATGAGCTTGGCGATCATCGGGTCGTAGTTCGGCGTCACCACGTCCCCTTCCGCGTAGCCGGCGTCCAGGCGCACGCCCTCGCCCGTGGGCGGCTGGAACACCTTCAGCGGGCCGGGGGACGGGAAGTACTTCACCGGGTCCTCCGCGTAGATGCGGAACTCCAGCGCCGCGCCCTTCCGCTTCACGTCCTCCTGCTTCACGGTGAGCTTCTCGCCCGCGGCGATGCGCAGCTGCCAGCCGATGAGGTCCAGGCCTGTGGTCAGCTCCGTCACCGGGTGCTCCACCTGGAGCCGGGCGTTCATCTCGATGAAGTACACCTGCCCGTCGGAGTACAGGAACTCCACCGTGCCCGCGTTGGCGTAGCCGAACGCCTTCGCCGCCTTCACGGCCGCGGTGAAGAGCGTGTCCGTCAGCGCCGCGTTCCGTCCGTTGGCGAACAGCACCGACGGGGCCTCCTCCACCACCTTCTGGTGCCGGCGCTGGATGGAGCACTCGCGCTCCAGGCCGTGGATGAGGTGGCCGTGGGTGTCGCCCAGAATCTGGACCTCGATGTGGCGGGGCGCCGGGAAGTAGCGCTCCAGGTACACGCCCTCGCGGCCGAAGGCGGCCTTCGCGCGGTCCGTGCACTGGCGGTAGACCTTCTCCAGCTCCGCGGGGTTGTTCGCCGCCGCCATGCCGATGCCGCCACCGCCGCTGGCGGCCTTGCACAGCACCGGGTAGCCAATGCGCTCCGCGGCCTCCAGGGCGCTCTGCACGTCCGGCAGCACGCCGTCGCTGCCCGGCACCACCGGCACGCCCGCGGCGGACACCAGCTTGCGCGCCTGGCTCTTGTCCTTCATCCGCGCCATGGCCTCCGGCGGGGGGCCCACGAAGGTCAGCCCCGCGTCCGCGCACGCCTGGGCGAAGTCGCCGTTCTCCGACAGGAAGCCGTAGCCCGGGTGCACCGCCTGGGCGCCCGTCTTCTTCGCGGCCTCCAGGATGGCGGGGATGCTCAGGTAGCTGTCCTTCGCGGGCGCGGGGCCGATGCGCACGGCCTCGTCCGCCTCCTTCACGAAGGGCAGGCTCACGTCCGCGTCCGAGTGCACCGCCACCGTCTTCACGCCCATGCCCCGGGCCACCGCCCCGATGCGACGCGCGATTTCACCCCGGTTGGCGATGAGCAGCTTCTGGAACATGGCAGGCACCCTGGCGTTGCGAAGGGCGGCCAAACTAACCCCCACCCCCTTGACTGACAAGCGTCCGGGCAGTCGCGCAACATGTCCGTACAGTCCCGTAAATTTGCGGGGTTGCGAGCCCCTGGCGTACCTTGCCCGACGTGAATCCTCCCTCAACAGGAACGCACAGCGTCGTGGACCTGCATGGTGCCCGTCGCGCCCGCCGTCTGGACTTGTACCGGAACCGGCTCAACCAGCGGCAGCAGGACACCCGCGCCAATCTGGTGACGCTCTACGAGGGCGGCACCCTCTTCACGCCCGACGGCACGCAGCAGGGCCGCTCCCTGCTCAAGGCCCTGCAACTGCTGCAGCGCGCCGGCACCCGCCTGGAGGAGCTCTCCGGCGACGGCCTGCTGCCCGCCCCCAGCGCGTCGGAGCGCATCGACGCGCTCTACGACGAGGTGGACGGACTGTTCACCAAATGCGACCGCCTCACCGGCAGGGGCACGGCGAGCGTCGCCCGCCTCCCCCGCTAGCGTCCCCGCCGCTGCCTGACTACGGCAGCTCCGTCTGGCCCTGGCGGCGCAGGAACGTGGGGATGTCGAACTGATCCTCGTCCAGGGGCAGCGCCGCGTCCTTCACCACGGCCGTGCGCGCGCTCTGCATGGACGACTTGGGCGTCTCCACGGTGGACATGGTCGGACGCGGATTGCCCTTCGCGGGCACCAGGCTGGCCACCTCCTCACGCGAGGAGGACAGCACGGACGGCTGCGTGGAGGGACGGCCCACCAGCGGCACCTGCACCACCTGCGCCATGGGGCGCGCCTTCGCGTCCCGGTGCACGAAGCCCGTGGCGATGATGGTGATCTTCACCTCGTCCTGGATCTGCTCGTCGATGAGCGACCCGAAGATGATCTCCGCCTCGCCGTCCGCCGCGTCGTGCACCAGCGTCAGCGCCTCGTTGACCTCCTGCAGGGTCATGTCGCGGCCGCCGGTGATGTTGATGAGCAGGCCCGTGGCGCCGTCGATGGAGACGTCCTCCAGCAGCGGGCTGGAGATGGCCTGCTGCATGGCGGTGACGGCGCGGCGGTCGCCACAGGCGTTGCCCGTGCCCATGAGCGCCAGGCCCTTGTCGCTCATGATGGTCTTCACGTCCGCGAAGTCCACGTTGATGTAGCCGTGGTACTGGATGAGGTCGCTGATGCCCTGCACGGCGTTGAGCAGGACCTCGTCGGCGCGCTTGAAGGTCTCCAGCAGCGGCATGGGCTCGTTGGAGAGCGACAGCAGGCGCTGGTTGGGGATGGTGATGAGCGTGTCCACCGCGGCCTTGAGCTCCACGATGCCCTGCTCGGCCTGCTTGCGGCGCTTGTTGCCTTCGAAGAGGAAGGGCTTGGTGACGACGCCCACCGTGAGGCAGCCCAGGCTCTTGGCGATGTCCGCGATGATGGGCGCGGCGCCCGTGCCGGTGCCACCACCCATGCCCGCGGTGACGAAGACCATGTCGGCGCCTTCCAGCACCGCGGCGATCTGATCGCGCGACTCCAGGGCGGCCTCGCGGCCCATCTCCGGGTTGGCGCCGGCGCCCAGGCCCTTGGTGAGCGCCTGGCCCAGCTGCAGCCGGGTGGGCGCCTTGCTCGCGGCGAGCGCCTGGACATCGGTGTTGGCGGCGATGAAGTCCACGCGGTCCAACTTCGACAGAATCATCGTGTTGACCGCGTTGCAGCCCGCCCCGCCCGCGCCCACGACACGAATCTTCGCGGCCTGCTTGTTCTGCTCGAACTGGTCCATGTCGTCCTCGTGGCGGAAGCACCGCGGCGCCGTCCGCGGAAACACCCACCCTCGACAATCATCAGGAAGTCGGGCGCTTTGGCAAGTATTCCGCTACCAGCCTGTAGCGCCCTGCTGCGCGACCGAGTCCTGACGCCCACTTACGCGAATGGCATCAGCGGCCATGCGGACACCGCGCGGATGTAAACACCCTCTTGACTCGCGTTCGCTGACTCGCCGTGACCAGTTGTGCGCGCCTTCCGCGCACGCGTGACGTGACAGGACGGGGCACGAATGACGAAAAGGCCCGGCTCCCTTCGGGGGAACCGGGCCTTCCGTGTTTCATTCCGTGTCGCGGGTGCTACGGGGCGGGCTTCTCCACTTCCACCTTGCCCATCCGCGTGATGTTGAACTCCACGCGGCGGTTGTTCTCACGGCCCGCGGCCGTCTTGTTGGTGTCCACGGGCTTCGTTTCGCCGAAGCCCTCGGACTCCAGGCGCTCGCCCGCGATGCCCTCGTTCATGAGGAACGTCTTCACGCTGGCGGCGCGGCGCTTGGACAGGTCCAGGTTGGCGGCGTCGTTGCCCTGGCTGTCGGTGTGGCCCTCGACGCGCAGCAGTTCCACCTGCGGGTTGGCGCGCAGCACGGCGGCCACCTGCTTCAGGATGGGGAACGAGCGCGGCAGGATGACGTCCTTGTTCGTGGCGAAGTAGACCTTCTCCAGGATGAGGATGCGCTCGCCCTCGACGAGCACCTTGACCTTGCCCTTGTCCGGGCAGCCGTCCTCGTCATCCACGCCGTTGATGGTCTCCGGCTCGTTGGGGCACTTGTCCGCCGTGTCGGGGATGCCGTCCTTGTCGTTGTCCGGATCCGGGCAGCCGTCCTCGTCCTGGAAGCCGTCCTTGTCCTCGGGCGCGTTGGGGCACTTGTCGTCCGGGTCCATGATGCCGTCGCCGTCGGTGTCCACCGGCGCGGGCGGAGGCGGCACGGGCTTCGTGTCCGGGCAGCCGTCCGCGTCCTCGAAGCCGTTCACCGTCTCCGGCTCGTTGGGGCACTGGTCGGCCGTGTCCAGGATGCCGTCGCCGTCGTTGTCCGGGTCCGCGCAGCCGTCCTGGTCCTGGAAGCCGTCGAAGTCCTCGGGGCCTTCCGGGCACACCGGCCGGGGCTCCGCGGAGCGCTCCGGGGCGGTGTAGGCCACGGACGCGAGCACGCGAAAGGTCGGCGTGCCGTAGCCGTGCGTGAGGCCCGGGCCCGCGCCCACCTGCGCGGACAGGCCGGTAGGCGCGCGGTACTTCAGGGCCGCGAGCAGCTCCAGGGGACGCTCCTCCTCGTTCTGCTGCTTGAAGCCCATCGCGCCCACCAGCGACGCCTGGGCGGCCAGCGGCAGGTCACCCAGCGGAACCTCCGCGCCCACCCCGTACGCCAGCGCGCTGCCGACGTTCAGGTTGCGCAGCTGCTCCGACTTGCGGATGTCCACACCCACGTTGGCGAGGATGCGGAAGCGCTTGCCGTACTCCGCCACCACGCGCGGGTTGACGGACACGCCGGACCCGCCGAGGAAGTCCGACGCACCACCCGTGGGCAGCGAGATGGGCAGCACCACGGACACGCCGTAGTCGTCACCGTCCAGCAGCCGCGCCTTCGGGATGAGGCGCAGGTCGCCAATGCCGCCCCCGCCCACCCCGTTGGCGAAGGAGGAATCCACGGCCGGCGAGTTCTCCGAACCCTGGATGGTGATGGGCAGCACGACGCCGATTTCGAACCGGTCGAAGAGGCCGACGGCGCCCATCAGGTCGAAGCCCACCTGGCTCTTCACCAGGGAGGTGACGTACGTGTCCGAGCGGGGGTCGAAGAAGTTGAGCGGCTTGTCGGCGTAGTTGACCGACAGCCCCACGTTCCACCCCAGGTGCCGCTGCACCTTCGCGCCGTGCACCGCGAGCACGTCCGCGATGCCCGGGCCCGGCTTGTACTGCTGCACGTCGATGGCCTGCGACACGGCGGTGGCCTGCGCGTGGGCGGAAGTGCCCGCGAACAAAGCCATGACGAACACCGCCAGCGCCCCACCCGCGCGCGCCAGGAAGTCCCCGGCGCGGCGGAAGCGGCGGCCCACCAGGGGCAGCGCCAGCAGCATCAGCGCGAAGGGCGCCAGCGAACCGGAGCCGCCCGTGTTGCAGCCGTGGCCCACCACCAGGAAGTCATCGTTGGCGTCGAGCGGATCAGAGCCGCCCTTCACCTCCGTGCCGTCGTCGATGCCGCCCTGGTCGGTGTCCTTCATGTTCGGATCCGTCTCCGTGGCGTCACGGCGGCCGTCCTGGTTGCGGTCCTCCTCGCCGTCCTTCAGGCCGTCGCCGTCCGTGTCCGGGTTCTTCGGGTCCGTCTTCGTCGTCGGATCCGCGTCCGGCTTGAAGTTCGGGGACGACGTGTCGGTGCCCGGCGGAGCGGTCTCCAGCGTGACGCCCATCTCCGTACCGTCGTTGATGCCGTCGTTGTCGCTGTCCGGGTCGAGCGCGTCGATGAGGCCGTCACCGTCCGTGTCGGTAATCCCGTCGATGCCGTCCGGCACGCCGTCGTCGTCGGAGTCGGCGTCGAACGGATCCATCCCGAGCTCCAGCTCCGTGGCGTTGTCCACGCCGTCGCCGTCCGCGTCCTGGTCGTCCGCCGGGTTGAGCGGGTCGGACTCCTGCACGTCCACACGGCCGTTGTGGTTGCGATCCTCGACGCCGTCGAGCACGCCACCCTTGTCGGTGTCGGGGTCGAGCGGGTTGGTCTTGGTGTCGGGGTCCTGATCCGGGACGAACTTCGTCGGGTCGGTGTCCGCGCCCTGGGGCTGGGTGAGGCCCAGCTCCAGACCGTCCGTCAGGCCGTCGCCATCCGTGTCGCTCTTGTTCGGATCCGTCTCGGTCGGGTCCACCTTGCCGTCGTGGTTGGCGTCCTCGTTGCCGTCGGTGAGGCCGTCGTCATCCGAGTCGTCGTCCAGGGGGTTGGTCTTCGTCGACGGGTCCTTGTCCGCCACGAACTTGGACGGGTCGGTGTCCGTGCCCTGGGGCTCGGTGAGGCCCAGTTCCACGCCGTCGGTCAGGCCGTCGCCGTCGGTGTCCGGGTTGTTCGGGTCGGTCTCGTCGGCGTCGACGATGCCGTCGTGGTCCTTGTCCTCGTTACCGTCGAGGATGCCGTCGTCATCCGAGTCGCTGTCGAGCGGATCCGTGCCGCCCACCTTGACCTCGATGCCGTCGGGGATGCCGTCACCGTCGGTGTCCGGGTTGTTCGGGTCGGTGCCCGCGAGGATTTCCTCCTCGTCCGTCAGGCCGTCGCCGTCCGTATCCACCGTGCCCGCCGTGTTGACGGTGAAGGTGGTGGTCGCGGTGGTGCTGTTGGTGCCCGCGCCGTTCGTGGACACCGCCGTGACGGTGTACGTGCCGTCCGCCAGCGGGCCGGGCAGCGCCTGGCTCCAGTTGCCGGAGGCGTTCACCGTGATGGGACCGTAGCTGGTGCCCTGGAACGTCACCGCCACGGACGTGGCGTTCGCGGACGTGCCCGTGACCGTCACGTTGGGGTTGGTGACGGTGGTGCCGTTGACCGGCGTGGAGATGGCCACCGTCGGGGCGGCCGTGTTCACCGTGAAGGTGGAGGTCGCGGTCGTGCTGGTGTTGCCCGCCGCGTCCACCGCCACCGCCGTCACCGTGTAGGTGCCGTTGGCCAGCGGGCCGGGCAGCGCCTGGCTCCAGTTGCCGGAAGCATCCACTGCGATGGGGCCGTAGTCCGTGCCCTGGAACGTCACGGTCACGCTCGTCGCGCCGCCCGTGGTCGTACCGGTGACCGTCACGTTGGCGCCCACCGTGGAGCTGTTGGCCGGCGTGGTGATGGCCACCGTCGGCGCGGTCTGGTCCACCGTGAAGGTGACGGAGTCGGGCGCGCTCTCGTTGCCGGCCGCGTCCGTGGCCACCGCGGTCACGGTGTACGTGCCGTCCGCCAGCGGGCCGGGCAGCGCGTAGGACCAATTGCCGGAAGCGTCGACCGCGATGGGGCCGTAGTCATTGCCCTCGAAGGTGATCGTCACGGAGGTGGCGCCCACGGAGGTACCGGTGACGGTCACCGTGCTGGAGGCCACCGTCGTGCCGTCCACCGGCGCGGTGATTTCGACTTCCGGATCCGTCAGGTCCACCGTGAAGGTGATGTCGTCCGGCGTGCTGGTGTTGCCCGCCGCGTCCGTGGACACCGCGGTCACGGTGATGGGGCCTTCCGGCAGGGTCACCGGCAGCGGGTAGCTCCAGTTGCCCGAGCCATCCACGGGGATGGGGCCGTAGTTCGTGCCGTTGTAGGTCAGCGTCACGGACGTCGCGCCCGTGGACGTGCCCGTCACCGTCACGTTGGGGGTGTTGACCGTCGAGCCGTCCACCGGGGTGCTGATGGCGACGGTCGGCGGGGTCAGGTCCACCGTGAAGGTGGAGGTCGCGGTCGCGCTGTTGGTGCCCGCGCCGTTCGTGGACACCGCGGTCACGGTGTACGAGCCCTCGGCCAGGGGGCCGGGCAGCGCGTAGGACCAATTGCCGGAGGCGTCCACCGTGACGGGGCCGTAGCTGGCGCCTTCGAAGGTGAGCGTCACGGAGGTCGCGTTGGTCGTCGTACCGGTGACCGTCACCGTGGCGGTGTTCACCGAGGTGCCGTTGCCCGGCGTGCTGATGGCGACCGTGGGGACGGTCAGGTCCACCGTGAAGGTGGAGGTCGCGGTCGTGCTGGTGTTACCCGCCGCATCCGTGGACACCGCGGTCACGGTGTTCGGGCCTTCCGGCAGGGTCACGGGCAGCGCGTAGCTCCAGTTGCCGGACGCATCCACGGGGATGGGGCCGTAGTTGGTGCCACCGTAGGTCAGCGTCACGGAGGTCGCGCCCGTGGACGTACCCGTCACCGTCACCGTGTTGGTGCCGATGATGGCGCCGTCGGCCGGCGAGCTGATGGCCACCGTCGGCGCGGTCAGGTCCACCGTGAAGGTGGAGCTGTCCGGCGTGCTGGTGTTGCCCGCCGCGTCCGTGGCCGTCGCGGTCACGGTGTACGTGTCCTCGGCCAGGGGGCCGGGCAGCGCGAAGCTCCAGTTGCCGGAGGCGTCCACGCTGATGGGGCCGTAGCTGGCGCCATCGAAGGTGAGCGTCACGAACGCCGCGTCCGTGGACGTGCCCGTCACCGTCACGTTGGGGGTGTTGAGGATGGCACCATCGAGCGGAGTGCTGATGGCCACCACCGGAGGCGTCTGGTCCACCGTGAAGGTGGTGGTCGCCGTCGAGCTGTTCGTGCCCTGGGCGTTCGTGGACACGGCAGTCACCGTGTACGTGCCGTCCGCCAGCGGGCCGGGCAGCGCCTGGCTCCAGTTACCGCCGGTCACCGTGATGGGACCGTAGTTCGTGCCCTGGAAGGTGACCGTCACCGTGGTCGCGTTCGCGGCCGTACCGGTCACCGTCACGTTCGGGTTCGTCACCGTCGAGCCGTTGGCCGGGGTGCTGATGGCCACCGTCGGCGCGGGCACGTTCACCGTGAAGGTGCTGGTCGCGGCCGTGCTGTTCGTGGTGCCGTTGGTGGACACCGCCGACACCGTCTGCGAGCCGTTGGCCAGCGGGCCAGGCACCGTGAACGTCCAGTTACCGCCCGTCACCGTGACGGGGCCGTAGCTCTGCCCGCCCAGCGTGAACGTGACGGACGTCGCGTTCGCCGCCGTGCCGGACACCACCACGTTGGTGGGGTTCGTCACCGTCGAGCCATTGGCCGGCGTGGTGATGGCCACCGTCGGCCCAGCCACCGTGAAGGTGCTGGTCGCGGCCGTGCTGTTCGTGGTGCCGTTGGTGGACACCGCCGACACCGTCTGCGAGCCGTTGGCCAGCGGGCCGGGCACCGTGAACGTCCAGTTACCGCCCGTCACCGTGACGGGGCCATAGCTCTGCCCGCCCAGCGTGAACGTGACGGACGTCGCGTTCGCCGCCGTGCCGGACACCACCACGTTGGTGGGGTTCGTCACCGTCGAGCCATTGGCCGGCGTGGTGATGGCCACCGTCGGCCCAGCCACCGTGAAGGTGCTGGTCGCGGCCGTGCTGTTCGTGGTGCCGTTGGTGGACACCGCCGACACCGTCTGCGAGCCGTTGGCCAGCGGGCCGGGCACCGTGAACGTCCAGTTACCGCCCGTCACCGTGACGGGGCCATAGCTCTGCCCGCCCAGCGTGAACGTGACGGACGTCGCGTTCGCCGCCGTGCCGGACACCACCACGTTGGTGGGGTTCGTCACCGTCGAGCCGTTGGCCGGCGTGGTGATGGCCACCGTCGGACGCGCCACCGTGAAGGTGGACGAGGCCTGGGTGCTGTTGGTCGTGCCGTTCGTGGAGACCGCGGTCACGGTGTACGTGCCGTTGGCCAGCGGGCCCGGCAGCGCCACGCTCCAGGTTCCACCGGTCACGGTGGCCGGGTAGTTCGTGCCCTGGAAGGTCACGGTCACGCTGGTCGCGTTCGCGGCCGTGCCCGTCACCGTCACGTTCGGGTTGCTCGTCGTGGAGCCGTTGGCCGGCGTGGTGATGGCCACCGTCGGGCCCGCCACCGTGAACGTGGAGGTCGCCGTCGTGCTGTTGTTGGTGCCGTTCGAGGAGACCGCGGTCACCGTGTACGTGCCGTTCGCGAGCGGACCGGGCAGCGCCTGGCTCCAGTTGCCGCCCGTCACCGTGATGGGACCGTAGTTCGTGCCCTGGAAGGTGACCGTGACCGTGGTCGCATTCGCGGCCGTGCCCGTCACCGTCACGTTGGGGTTCGTCACCGTCGAGCCATTGGCCGGCGAGGTGATGGCCACCGTCGGACCGGCCACCGTGAAGGTGCTGGTCGCGGCCGTGCTGTTCGTGGTGCCGTTGGTGGACACCGCGTTCACCGTCTGTGAGCCATTGGCCAGCGGGCCGGGCACCGTGAACGTCCAGTTACCGCCCGTCACCGTGACGGGGCCGTAGCTCTGCCCACCCAGCGTGAACGTGACGGACGTCGCGTTCGCCGCCGTGCCAGACACCACCACGTTGGTGGGGTTCGTCACCGTCGAGCCGTTGGCCGGTGTGGTGATGGCCACCGTCGGCGTCGCCGCAGCGGTGATGGTGAAGGTGTTGGTGTTGCTCGGGGCGCTCTCGACGCCAGCGGTCACCGTGACCGCGTAGACGGTGTGCGCGGCCACGCTCAGGGGCGTCGACGGCGTGAAGGTGAAGTTGCCCGACGCGTCGGACGTCACCGTAATGGGCTGGGGCTGGCCGTCGATGTAGATGCGGACCGTCTGATTCGGGCTCGGCGTCGTGCCCGTGATGGGGGGCGTGGTGTTCGACGTGGACGAACCATTGGCCGGGGTGAGCACGGTGGGAGCCGGGCCCTGGGTGATGACACCCGGGTTGCCCAACGCAGAGCCGTAGGTCGCGCCATCCGGAGCAGTCGCCGTGGGCTGAGTACCCGCCGCGCCTCCCGCGACCGACGCGGGGCAGGAGTAGGCGCTGGCCTGCATGTGGATGTTGCCGCCGCCGCCGCCGCCGCCCGGGCCGTGCGGCGACTCCACGAAGGTGCTGTTGCCGCCGTTGCCGCCCTTCGCGGACAGCGTGCCGGCACCCGTGCACGCCAGGGCGCCCGTGAACCGCAGGGAGAGGGTACCGCCCGCGCCACCGCCACCCGCCGCGTCGTTCTGGGAGCTCGCCGCGGAGACGCCGTCCGCCGTGATGCTGCCCGCTCCCGCGAGCGCCGCGCCGCGCACGAAGACGATGCCGCCCGCGTTTCCGCCGCCGGTGCCCGTTTCGTCATTGCCGTGACCCGAGCCACCACCGCCGCCGAACAGGACGCGAGTCGTCGGGCTGAACAGCATCTGGCCACCGGGGAGGCCGCCCACCGGACGCGCCGGAGCGGTGTCACCGGTCCACGTCCGACCGCCGATACCACCCGCGCCGCCGTTGCCACCGCCACCACCACCGGAATTGTGGCAGATGCCGCCACCACCGGCGTTGAGGATGTTGCCGCGGCCCGAGATTGGCGCGGTCTGCAAAAACACCGTAGGCGGCTTGTAACGGGCGGGCACGAGCCCCTCGCCCTTCATGGCGCCGCCATTGGGTTGCGCCAGGTCATAGGCGTTCGCGGCGCAGTTGTCTCCGCTGCTGTTGAAGTACTCCGCGCCGCGGAAGCCCGCGCCCGTGGCGGAGATGGTGCCGTTGTTCGTCACCGTCCCCGTAGCCAGGAAGACGACGAGGCCACCCACGGTGTCGTTGATATCCGCGCTGGACCACGGCCGGGCGACGATGCTCGCGCCCGCGTTGATGGTCACGGTCGTGTACTCCGGCACCCGGATGGCCTGCGCCGAGGTGCGGGTAAGCGTCGCGGACGTGCCGCCCAAGAACGCCGCAGTGAGCGGCGTGCCCGTGAAGGTCAGGCGCGTGCCCGTCAGCGCAGTCACGCGCACGAACTGCCAGTTGCCCACTGCGTTCGACCTCAAGTCGAACGGGCCCGCATCACCGGAGTTCACCGGATTCGTGGTCGTGTTGTATCCGGTGGACTGGTACACCATCACCAGGTCGCCCACGGCGAAGCCCGTCGTGTCCGTGACGGTCACGAACGTCTGGCCTACTGGCGCGTTCGCCGTCAGTCGCGTGTACGTGTTGACGACCGTGTTGGCCGCGTTGACCGTCAGCGCGCCGTTGTGGCCGTTGCCGTTGCCCAGGCCTGCAGGGTCGGGTTCAGCGAACGCGGGTGGCGCCATCAGCACGGCACACAGCAGGGCCAACAGGCCCGCGGCCGAGCGGCGAAGTCCCGTGAGGGGCGTCAGCAACCGCGAAGTCTTTTGTGGAGTCATAAGGTCAGAGGCTCACCAGGAACGGAGAAATCCGTTCCGGGAGCCACGGGCTCCCATAGCAAGCTGGAAGCCATCCTCTGTCGAATTCCCAAACCGTCCAAATCCTGGAACTTGCACGATTGGCTGCCCGTACCTAGGGCGAGAGTCCGGAAGCAGGATCCAGATTCCGGAATCTGGAAAATGTCCGCGTCCAGGACGGACGCGTCAGCGTTCCCCTCTGACACGTCAATCCAGTTCCCGGACACAGCTCCAGAAACGCGAAAGGGCCCCCGAAGGGACCCCTTGACTCAGCGCATTATGGACGCCGGAAACCGGACTAGAAAATCTCTTCCAGCCACTCGCGCATCCGGCCCTTCACCTTCTTGTAGACGTTGCCGTCCTCGCGGATGCGGAACATGCGGCGGTCCATGTGCTTGGCGCCGTAGACGACCAAGCCCACGCCCGTGGCGTACATGGGGCTCTTCACCACGTCCACCAAGCCGCCAATGCCGCGCGGCATGCCCCGGCGCACCGGCAGTCCCAGCACCTCTTCCGCCA
Organism: Corallococcus sp. AB032C; assembly: GCF_003668935.1. Taxonomy (NCBI): domain Bacteria; kingdom Pseudomonadati; phylum Myxococcota; class Myxococcia; order Myxococcales; family Myxococcaceae; genus Corallococcus; species Corallococcus sp. AB032C. The sequence goes on from NZ_RAWP01000034.1 coordinate 14,148, forward strand.
GCTCCGGCATGCCCGCGAGCAGCGTGGAGCCGCCCGTGATGACGATGCCGGACGCGAGCAGGTCCTCGTAACCGCACTTCTGGATCTCCCGGTGCACCAGCTGGAAGATCTCCTCCACGCGCGGCTCCAGGATCTCCGAGAGGATCTGCCGGCCCAGGACGCGCGGCTGACGGCCGCCCACGCTGGGCACTTCAATCGTCTCGTCCTTGTTGATCATGGACGCGAGCGCGCAGCCGTACTTCTGCTTGATGCGCTCGGCCTCGTGCGCGGGGGTGCGCAGGCCGATGGCGATGTCGCTCGTCAGGTTGTTGCCGCCCAGGGCGATGACGGCCGTGTGGACGATGGCGCCGCCGGAGAAGATGGCGATGTCCGTGGTGCCGCCGCCAATGTCGACGAGGCACACGCCCAGCTCCTTCTCGTCCTCGCTCAGCACCGCTTCGGCGGAGGCCAGCGGCTGGAGCACGATGTCGGAGACGTTCAGGCCCGTGCGGTTGGCGCACTTGACGATGTTCTGCGCGCTGGAGACGGCGCCCGTGACGATGTGCACCTTGGCCTCCAGGCGCACGCCGGCCATGCCCAGGGGCTCCTTGATGCCGCCCTGGTCGTCGATGATGAACTCCTGCGGCAGGACGTGGATGACCTCCCGGTCCAACGGGATGGCCACCGCCTTCGCCGCGTCGATGACGCGCGCGATGTCCGCGTCGCGGACCTCCTTGTCCTTCACCGCGACGATGCCCTGGGAGTTGAAGCCCTTGATGTGGCCGCCGGCGATCCCCGTGTAGACGTGGGAGATCTCCGCCCCGGCCATCAGCTCGGCTTCCTCCACGGCGCGCCGGATGGACGACACCGTGGCCTCGATGTTGACCACGACGCCCTTGCGCAATCCCTTCGACGGATGCGTGCCGATACCGATGATGTCGATACCGCTATCGGTCAGCTCGCCGACGATGGCGCAGATCTTCGTCGTGCCGATGTCGAGGCCGACGATGATCTCCCCCGACTTCTGCTTCGCCATGAATCCTCCCAGGCTCCCTCACTTTCGTGAAGGAAGCATCCTCACTGCGTCGAGTCCCCGCTCCGCACGGAGTCGGACCCACTCGAAAGCCTCACCGCCACCCAACCCGGTCGGGCACGGTTATCCAGGCGAATGATCGCGGCCGCAAGCCCCCTTGTGCTGAGCTCGCGTCGAACGCGCGCCAGCCGCTGGAGCTTGACTTCCGTATCGCCAGCACCGAGGCGCACCTCCTGCCCCGTCGCCGTCACCAGCGCAAGCCCGGTGTTCTCCAGGCGCACTTCAGAAAGCCGCTCGGATCGCCCGGGCAACAACCGCGCATAAGCACGGGTTACATCCAGCGCGTCGCGGAACTTCGAACGCACCGCGTCCGGGTCCGCCACGTACGCATCGCGCTCCATGCCCGTGACGAGCGGCAAATCCAGCCCGTCCCCCGGGGTGACGCGCTTGAAGGGCTCGCCCTCCTCGTCCAGCACGTACAGGTCGCCCAGCACCGCCAGCGCCGCGGGTGCGTGCTCCGTCACCTCCACGGACACGCCGCGCGGAAACCGCCGCGTCACCTCCACCGTGCGCACCCAGGGGTGCTGGCCCATGGACCGCGCCAGCGCGGCCGGGTCCAGCGTCCACAGGTTCTGCCCCGCCGTCAGCCCGGACAGCTTCAAGAGCTCCGGGCGCGACGCGCGCTCCAAGCCGGAGAAGTTCACCGACTCCAGCGCGAAGAGCGGCGTCACCACCGCCCAGGCGCGCAGCTCGATGCCGCCCCAGATGAGCCCCGCCGTCGCCACCGCCAACCCCAGCGCCTTCGCCACCGACGGTCCGTGCGAACGGACAGCGCCCGTCACCGCGTCATTGCGCGGTGCGGCGTCCAGGCGGCGGCGATTCTTGGATTTTCCGAAGGCCATGACTAGGGAGGCGCATGCTGCGTGCGGACGTCGAACCACGCCAGTTTTTGGCTACAGGCACGTCGCTGTAGCGGCATGGGGGGACCACCCCGGCCTGCAAGAGACCGGAACTCCAGGAAAGAACGCGGAGCGGCTCAAGCCTTGAGCGAAGCGCCCTGGAGCAGCCGCTCACAGAGGGCCGGGAAGTCGATGCCCCGCCCCGCCGCGATTTTGGGCAGGAGGCTGGAGGCCGTCATTCCGGGCAGCGTGTTGATTTCCAGCAGGAACACGTCGCCACCTTCCGTGACGATGACGTCCGAGCGCGAGCCGCCAGAACACCCCAGCGCCTTGTGCGCGCCCAGGGAGACCTCGTTGACGCGCGCGTACAGGTCCGGGGGCAGCGGCGCGGGGAAGAGATACTGAGTACCGCTGCCGGCCTTGTACTTCGCTTCGTAGTCGTAGAACTCGCGGGCGGCCTTCACTTCGATGACGCCCAGCGCCTCGTTGTCCAGCACGCCGCCCTGCACTTCCCGGCCCTTGATGAACTGCTCCACCAGGAGCGTGCCCGCGTGCTTCGAGGCGTCCTGGACGGCCGCGGTGTAGTCCTCGCGCGTCTTGCAGATGTGCACGCCCACGCTGCTGCCCTCGCGGCTGGGCTTCACCACCACCGGGAAGGGGAACGGCAGCCGGTCCGCTTCCGCGAGCGCGCCTTCCGCCGAGTCGAAGGCCCGGTAGGGCGGCGTGGGGATGCCGCGCGAGACGAAGATCTCCTTCGCGTACACCTTGTCCATGCCCACGGCGGAGGCCATCACGCCGCTGCCGGTGTAGGGGATGAACATGGCCTCCAGCAGGCCCTGGATGCAGCCGTCCTCGCCGAAGCGGCCGTGCAGCGCGAGCCACGCCACGTCCACCTTCTCCGCGATGAGGCGCGCGGGCAGGTCCTTGCCCACGTCGATTTCCACCACGTCGTAGCCCAGCCCCCTGAGGGCGCCCGACACCGCGGCGCCCGTGCGCAGGGACACCTCGCGCTCGCTGGAGAGGCCGCCGTACAGCACGCCGACGCGCTTCGCCTTCAACTCAGCGGGGGTGAAGCCTCGGGGACCGATGCTCATGGGAGGAAGACTCCGACGAATTTGACTTCGGGGTGCATGACGACGCCGGTGGCTTCCTTCACCCGCTCCTGCATCAGGGTGATGAGGCCCCGCACGTCCCGAGCGGCCGCGCCGCCCAGGTTGACGATCCAGTTCGCGTGCAGGGTGGACACCTGCGCGCGCCCCAGGGTGTGCCCCTTCAGGGCCACGAGTTCAATGAGCCGCCCGGCGTGGTCGCCCGGCGGGTTGGTGAACACGCTGCCGAAGTTGGGCTGACTCAAGGGCTGCGTGCGCTTGCGGTAGCCCAGGTCCGCGTCCATGGCCGCCTTGCTGGCCACGACATCGCCCTTGGGAAGATGGAAGCGCACGCGGGTGACGATACCTCCCGCGGGCAGTGTGGCGTGACGGTAGGTGTGAGGCACCTGCGCTTTGTCCAGCCACCCCACCCCGTCCGCGGTGGCGACCTCAATGGCCTCCACCACGCGGAAGCACTCGCCGTTCTTGGTGCCGGCGTTCATGGTGACGGCGCCGCCCAGGGTGCCAGGGATGCCCGCGAGGAACTCCGCGCCCACCAGGCCCTGCGCGCGCATCACGTTGACCAGCCGGGCAATGGCCGCGCCCGTGCCCAGCGTCACCCGGCCGTCGTCCGGGCCCACGTCCAGCGTCTCCGGGAACAAATCCGGGGGCAGCTTCACGGTGAGCCCCGGCACGCCGCCGTCGCCCACCAGCGTGTTGGCCCCGCCGCCCAGCACCGTCACGGGGATGCCCTCGTCGCGGGACAGGCGCAGCAGCTCCACCAGCGCGTCCGGAGAGCGCGGACGCACCAGCGCCTCCGCGGGGCCGCCCACGCGCACGCTGATGAGCGGCGCCAGGGGCTCGCCCGGCTTGACGTCCAGGCCCGGCAGACGCGCCACGCGCGCCGCCAGAGGTGTCACCTCGCCCGCCTGCATCCCCTACCCGCCCTTCGCCGCGCCCATCAGGTTCAGCAGGTCCGGGCCCACCTGGGTGATGTCGCCCGCGCCCAGCGTGAGCACCAGGTCGCCTTCGAGCACGCGCTCGTGGAGCGCCTTCGCCACGTCCGCGCGCTTCTCCACGAACGTCACGTCGCGGTGGCCGTGCGCGCGGATGGCCTCCGCCAGCGCGTCGCCGGTGGCGCCGGGAATCGGCTCCTCGCCCGCCGCGTAGACGCTGGTGACGAAGAGCACGTCCGCGTCGTTGAACGCGGTGGCGAACTCCTTCATCAGGTCGTGCGTGCGCGTGTAGCGGTGCGGCTGGAAGGCGGCCACCACCCGGCGGCCGAAGGCGCGGCGCGCGCCGGACAGCGTGGCCATCACTTCCGTGGGGTGGTGCCCGTAGTCGTCCACCACGGTGACGCCGCCCACCTCGCCGCGCACGGTGAAGCGGCGCTGCACGCCGCCGAACTCCGCCAGCGCGGAGCGCACCGTCTCCAGCGGGATGTCCATCTCCTCCGCGATGGCCACCACCGCCAGCGCGTTGAAGGCGTTGTGCGCGCCCACCATGCGCACGCGGAACTCGCCCAGGTCCTCGTCCCGGCGGAAGGCGCGGAAGGTGGTGGTGAAGCCGTCCAGGGAGATGCCCTCCAGCCGGTAGTCCGCCATGTGCGAGCTGCCGTACGTGACGAAGCGCTTCTCGATGCGCGGCAGCAGGGCCTGGACGTTGGGGTTGTCCAGGCACAGCACGTTGAGGCCGTAGAAGGGAACGCGGTTGCAGAACTCCACGAAGGCGGACTGGAGCGTCTCCAGGTCGCCGTAGTGGTCCATGTGCTCCGGGTCGATGTTCGTGACGACCGCGATGGACGGGTGCAGCTTGAGGAAGCTGCCGTCGGACTCGTCGGCCTCCACCACCATCAGCTCGCTCTTGCCCAGCTTGGCGTTGGAGTCGAGCACGTTCACCTTGCCGCCCACCACCGCCGTGGGGTCCAGGCCCGCCGCGGACAGCACTGTCGCCACCATGGACGTCGTGGTCGTCTTGCCGTGGCTGCCGGCGACGGCGACCGCGTACTTCAGGCGCATCAACTCCGCGAGCATCTCCGCGCGAGGGATGACGGGAATCTTGCGCTGGCGCGCCGTCACCACCTCCGGGTTGTCCTTGCGCACCGCGGAGGAGATGACCACCACGTCCGCGTGCACCAGGTTGGACGCCTTGTGGCCCTCGTAGAGCGTGGCGCCCAGCTTCGCCAGGCGGCGGGTGATGTCGCTTTCGCGCAGGTCCGAACCGGAGACGCGGTAGCCCAGGTTGAGCAGCACCTCCGCGATGCCGCTCATGCCAATGCCGCCCACGCCCACGAAGTGCACGTGCGCCGCGTGGCGCGTCTTGAAGAGGCTGCCGGGCTTGTTGCTGACGGTCTTGCTGCTCATGCCTTGCTCCCGGGTGCCTTCTTCACGTCCTTCTGTCCGCGGTCGCGTCCGCCCGGGCCCCAGGCCTGGGTGGTCAGGTCCACGCACACGTCCGCCAGCTCCTTCGCCGCGGCGGGGCGGCCGAAGATGCCCGCCTTCTTCGCCATCTGCTTGAGCTTCGCGGGGTCTGTCATCAGGCCGCGCAGCGTTTCCGCCAGCTTTTGCCCGGTGAGCTCCGACTCGCGGAACATGATGGCCGCGCCCGCGTCCACCAGCGCGCGGGCGTTCACTTCCTGGTGGTTGTCCGTGGCGTGCGGGAAGGGCACCAGGATGCTGGGCTTCTTGCACACCGTCAGCTCCGCCAGGGACGTGGCGCCCGCGCGGCAGATGACCAGGTCCGCCTTCGCGTAGGCGGAGGACATGTCGTCGATGAACTCCACCACCTGCGCCACGTCCGCGAAGCCCTTGTCCGCGTAGCCCTTCGTCACGTTCTCCAGGTCCAGCTTCCCCGTCTGGTGGACGATGTCGAGCTGCCCCTTCACGTCGCCCAGCGAGTCCAGCGCCTCCAGCACGCGGTTGTTGAGGCCGCGCGCGCCCAGGCTGCCGCCGAAGATGAGGACGGAGAACTTCTCGTGCGCGGAGCTGCTGCGCAGGTAGTTGTCCATCAGCTTCTTGCGGATGGGGTTGCCAATCATCTGCACCTTGGCTTCGGGGAAGTGGTTGCGCGCTTCCTCGAAGGAGGTGAAGACGACCTTCACGATGCGGCCCAGCACCTTGTTGGTGAAGCCCGGCAGCGCGTTCTGCTCCTGGATGGCGGTGGGGATGCCCATCATCCACGCGGCCAGCACCACCGGCCCGCTCGCGTAGCCGCCCACGCCCACCACCACGTCCGGCTTGTGGCGCGACAGGATGCGGAACGACGCGAGGAACGCCATGGGCAGCGCGATGAGCCCCTTGAGCAGGCCGATGAGCCCCTTGCCCTTGAGCCCCTGCACCTTCACCAGCTCCAGCGGGTAGCCCTCCTTGGGCACCACGCGCGCCTCCAGGCCCTTCTCCGTGCCCACGAACACCACTTCGTTGGCGGGGTGGCGAGTGACGACCTCCTCCGCCAGCGCGATGCCTGGGAACAGATGGCCACCGGTGCCGCCGCCCGCGATGAGCACCTTCACGCCGTCACCTCCCGCAGGTCCGAGGAGCCCGCGCGCACCGGCCGCGACGCGCCCTGGGTATTCGCGCTGAGCGACAGCAACACGCCCGCGGAGCCCATCAGCACCACCAGCGACGTGCCGCCGTACGACACGAACGGCAGCGTCAGTCCCTTCGTGGGCAACAGGCCCATGGCCACGCACATGTTCACCGTGGCCTGGAACGCGATGATGGAGCTGATGCCCAGGCCCAGGTACGTGCCGAACGTCTCCCCCGCCGCCAGGGCCGCGCGGATGCCGCGCCACAGGACGATGGCGTACAGCGCCACGAGCAGCCCCACGCCGATGAGCCCCAGCTCCTCACCCAGGATGGAGAAGATGAAGTCCGTGTGCGCCTCCGGCAGGAAGAACAGCTTCTGCCGGCCGTCCCCCAAGCCCAGGCCGGTGATGCCGCCGGAACCGATGGACATCAGCGACTCCGCCACCTGATAGCCCACGTCGTGCCGGTGGGCCCACGGGTCCAGGAACGCGAGGATGCGCTTCATGCGGTAGGGGCTGGTCGCGATGGCGACGAAGGCCAGCGGCAGCGCGAGCAGGAGGGAGCCCACCAGGTACGACAGCTTCGTGCCCGCCGCGAACAGCAGCACGAAGAGCATGAACACCAGCAGCACGCTGCTGCCGAAGTCCGGCTGGAGCATGCACAGCAGGACCAGGATGCCGCACAGGGCCAGGTGCGGCAGGAAGCCGATGGAGAACGTGGCCACCTTCTCCCGCTTCTTCGCCAGCGAATAGGACAGGTAGACGAGCCACGCGAACTTGGCGATTTCGGCCGGCTGCAGGCTGAAGCCCGGCAGGCGGATCCACCGCCGCGCGCCGCCCGCCGTGGTGCCGATACCGGGGATGGCCACCGCGATGAGCAGCACGATGGCGACGAGCAGCAGCGGGTACGCCAGCCGCGCCAGCTTCCGCCACCCCAGCTTCATGGCCACCGCCATGCCCACCAGCCCCAGGCCCGCGGCGGACAGCTGGCGCTTGAGGAAGTAGAGGCTGTCGCCCAGCTTGTCCTGCGCGAGCACGGCGCTCGCCGAGTACGTCATCACCAGGCCCAGCGTCACGAGCGCCAGCACCGCGCAGAGCAGAATCGGATCGAACCGCACGGGGGCGGTCGGAGGAGAGGTCTTCATCACGGTCAGAGCGCCCCGACGAGGCGCTTGAACGTGTCGCCCCGGTCCTCGAAGTTCTTGAACTGGTCGTACGACGCGCATGCCGGGGACAGCAGGACCGTGTCCCCCGCCCTCGCCACCTCACGCGCCTTCGCCACCGCCGCGTCCAGGGTGCCGCACGCGTGCACCGGCGCGTCGTTCGCGTACGCCCGCGCCAGCGCGTCCGCGTCCTGGCCAATGGTGAGCACGCCCTTCACCTTGTCCTGCCCCGCCTCCACCATGGGCGCGTACGGCGCGCCCTTGCCCTTGCCGCCCGCGATGAGCCACACGTCGCCAGCGAAGGCCTTGAGCGCCACCAGCACGGAGTCCACGTTGGTGGCCTTGGAGTCGTTCACCCACTCCACTCCGTCCAGCACGCGCACGCTCTCCAGCCGGTGCGCCAGGCCCGGGTAGCTGTCCAGCCCCGCCTGCACCGCGTCCTTCGCCACGCCGCCCAGCCGGGCCAGCAGCGCCGCCGCCATCGCGTTCTGCGCGTTGTGCGCGCCCCGGAGCGAGCGGTGGGTGAGGGTGTAGGACTCGCCCGCGAACTCCAGCTCGAAGCCGCCGGGCCGCGCGATGGCCAGCCCCGCCAGCTTCGGCGCGTCCACCACCGGGCGGCCCGTGAGGCTGAAGCCGTACACGGGCACGCGCGCGGAAGCGGCCAGCCCCATCACCGCCGCGTCGTCCGCGTTCACCACGGCGAAGTCGCTGGCGCCGTCCTGGTTCATGAAGATGCGCGCCTTGGCCGCGCCGTACACGGCGTGGTTGGCGTAGCGGTCCAGGTGGTCCGGCGTGAGGTTGAGGATGGCCGCGCCCGTGGGCTTGAGCTGGTGGATGCCTTCCAGTTGGAAGCTGGACAGCTCCACCACCAGCGCGTCCCAGTCCCCGGGGGACATGGCGGCCTCGGCCAGCGGGCGCCCCAGGTTGCCGCCCACGAAGGTGCGCAGGCCCGCCTTCGCGTACAGCTCTCCGGTGAGCGCCGTGGTGGTGCTCTTGCCGTTGGTGCCGGTGATGCCCAGGAAGCGGGTGCCCGTGAGGAGGCGGCCCGCGAGCTCAATCTCGCCCCACACCGGGACGCCCGACGTGCGCGCGGCCTCCAGCTCCGGCAGGGACAGCGGCACGCCCGGGCTCACCACCACCAGGTCCTGGCGGGTGAGCAGCCCCGGGGGCGTGGCGCCGGTGACGAGCGTCACGCCCTTCGCGTGCAGCTCCTTCGCGACGTCGCCGAGCGCGTCCTCGGAGCGCGCGTCCAGCGCCGTCACCTTCGCGCCTTGCTGGACCAGGAGCCGCAGCGCCGCGACGCCGCTCTTGGCCAGCCCGAACACCGCGACATTCCGACCGGACAGCGAGGGATTCATGGGGTGGGCCGACCTCGATGGGGGCAAAGCGACTAGCGCAGTTTCAGGGACAGCAGGGCCACGCCACCACAGAGGATGGCGACAATCCAGAAACGCACGATGATCTTCGGCTCGGCCATGCCCTTGAGCTCGAAGTGGTGGTGCACGGGCGCCATCTTGAAGACGCGCTTGCCCGTCATCTTGAAGGACGTCACCTGGATCATCACGGAGAGCGCCTCCGCGAAGAAGATGCCGTGGATGATGGCGGACACCACTTCGTTCTTGGAGAACACGGCCAGCCCGCCCAGCGCGCCGCCCAGGGCCAGCGAGCCGATGTCGCCCATGAACACGGACGCCGGGTAGGTGTTGAACCAGAGGAAGGAGATGCCCGCGCCCACGATGCTCGCGCAGAAGACGGCCAGCTCCGCGCCGCCCGGCACCTGGAGGATGCCCAGGTAGCGGTACAGCGGCGTGGCGGTCAGCCGCGTGACGCCGTTCACCGTCTCCGTGTCCGCGATGTGCAGCGTGGTGCCCGCCACGTAGCAGAGCACGCAGAAGGTCACCGCCGACACGATGGTGGGCACGATGGCCAGGCCGTCCAGGCCGTCCGTGAGGTTCACCGCGTTGGACGTGCCCACGATGACGACCCACGCGAACACCACGTAGAACCAGCCCAGGTCCGGGTTGAACCAATGGGACGGCACGAACGGCAGCGTGAGCCGCGTGTCGATGAGCAGCGTGGGCCCGAAGGAGCCATCCGCCTTCGTCCACGTGCACATCAAGCCGAAGATGGCGATGAGGAAGAAGAGCGTCTGCAGCGCCATCTTCTTGCGCCCGGCCAGACCCTTGGAGTTGCGCTTGGACAGCTTGAGCCAGTCGTCCAGGAAGCCGATGAAGCCGTAGCTGAAGGTGAGGAGGATCATCACCCAGACGCCGCGGGACTTCAGGTCCGCGAACAACAGCGTGCCCGCCGCGATGCTGATGAGGATGAGCGCGCCACCCATGGTGGGCGTGCCCTTCTTCTTCTGGTGGCTGTCCGGGGTGTCCTCGCGCACGTTGCTCTGCCCGTGCTGCTTCAAGCGCAGCCGCGCGATGAGACGCGGCCCGATGAGCATCCCCAGGAGCAGGGCGAAGACGCCCGCGGCGATGATGCGGAAGGTCGGGTAGCGCAGGAAGTTGAGGACGCGCCCTGCCTCGGTGTTCTGGATGAGCTCGTACAGAAGGTACAGCACTAGTGACTCCCTCCGGGGGGTGCCGCGCCCGTCAGGGCCGCCACCACGCGCTCCAATCGCATGCCGCGACTGGCCTTCACCAGCACCACGTCACCGGGTGACAGCCGGGGCGTCAACCACGCCACCAATGGCTCCACTTCGGTGAAATGGGCGGCGGAATCTCCCATGTCCGCGCTGCCCAGACCGCCCGAGGACCGGGGGCCGAAGAACGCGACCAGCTTCGCGTGCCGCGCGACGAGCTCACCCAGCCGGGCATGCTCCTCCGCCTCGCCCGCGCCCAGCTCCAGCATGTCGCCCAGCACCGCCACCGCCCGGCCACCTTCTGGCACCAGCGTGCCCAGCGTGACGAGCGCGGCCTCCATGGAGGCCGGGTTGGCGTTGTAGCAGTCGTCCACCACCGTGATGCCGTTGCGGCCATCCACGATGTTGAGCCTGCGCGCGTATGGACGCGCGGACTCCAGGCCCTTCACGCACTCCTCCGGGGAGTAGCCCAGGGCCAGCGCCGTCGCGAACGCCGCCGTCGCGTTCTGCGCGTTGTGCGGCCCCACGAAGTGCAGGCGCACCGGCCAGTCCTTCCCCTGGTAGCGCACGGTGGCCACCATGCCGTCGCGGCCCAGCGTGTGGACCGCCGTGAGGCGCACGTCCGCCCCTTCCGCCCGGCCGAACGTCAGGTGCTTCGCGCCGCTGCGCGCCGCCTGGCGCACGATGAGCGCGTCGTCCACGTTCACGACAGCAGTGGCCTGGGGCAGCAGCTCGCGGAACATCTCCCCTTCCGCCTCCGCCACGCCCTCCAGGCTGCCCAGCCCCTCCAGGTGCTCCGGCTGGACGACGGTGATGACACCGGCGTCCGGCTGGACCTTGCGGGTGAGCCGTTCGATTTCGCCCGGCTGGTTCATCCCCACTTCGATGACGGCCGCCACGTGGGACGGCTCCAGCCGGAAGAGCGTGAGCGGGACGCCCACCTCGTTGTTGAAGTTGCCCTCCGTCTTCAGCGCGGGGCCCCGCGTGGCCAGGATGGCGCCCACCATCTCCTTGGTGGTCGTCTTCCCGTTGGAGCCCCCCACCGCCGCCACCGGAATCTGGAAGCGGCGGCGGTGCAGCGCGCCCAGGCCGCCCAGCGCGGCCAGGGTGTCATCCACTTCGTACAAGGCGAAGCCCGGGGGCAGGGCCGGCAGCGCCCTCCCCCGCTTCACCACCGCCCCGGCCGCTCCCTGGCGCTGGGCACCGTCCACGAAGTCGTGGGCGTCGAAGCGCTCGCCCTGCAGCGCCACGAAGAGGCACCCGGGGGTGAGCGACCGCGTGTCGGTGCAGACGGCGGGAAAGCCCGCTTCCACGGGCCCCCCGCGCCGGGTCGCACCCGTCGCCTGCACCACCTCGTCATCGGAGAATCGAACGGCCATGGAGGGGGGGTGGCCTTGAGAAGGTTCAGCCCGGGATGCGGTTGGCCAGCGCGCGCGCGGCGACTTCGCGGTCGTCGAAGGCGAGCTTCTCGGTCCCCACCGTCTGGTAGGTCTCGTGGCCCTTGCCGGCGATGAGGACGACGTCGTCGTCCTTGGCCAGGTTGATGACCTGCTCGATGGCGGCGCGGCGGTCCGCGTCCACCAGGTAGCCCTTCTCCCCGACCTTCGCCTTGCCCTCGGAGATGCGGCGCAGGCCGCCCTTCTCCAGGCCCGGCGTCACCTCGGAGATGATGGTCTCCGGATCCTCCGTGCGCGGGTTGTCGCTGGTCACCATCACCAGGTCCGCGCCCTCCGCGGCCACCGCGCCCATCAGCGGGCGCTTGCCCTTGTCGCGGTCGCCGCCGCAGCCGAAGACGACGATGACGCGGCCCTTGGCCAGCGCGCGCGCCGCTTCGAGGGAGCGCTTGAGCGCGTCATCCGTGTGCGCGTAGTCCACCAGCACCGCGGGCGCCGGGCCGCCGCGGTGGTTCTCCGCGCGGTCCATGCGGCCGGCCACGCCCGTGACGAGCTCGATGCCGCTCTTCACGTCCGAGCGGCTGATGCCCGCACCCAGCGCGATGCCGGCGGCGAGCATGATGTTCTCCAGGTTGTGGGGCCCCAGGAGCTTGCTCTTCACCTTGACGTCGCCCGCGGGCGTCTTCAGGGTGGCCTCGATGCCCTTGAGCGAATAGGCGGCGTCCGCGGCGGAGATTTCCCCCGCGCCCGTGCGGCTGAACTTCCACGCCATGCGCTTCTGGTTGCGCAGCTCCGTGTAGATGCGGCTGGCGAAGGCGTCGTCCGCGTTGACGACCGCGGTGCCAGAGGCGCCCAGGTTCTCCACGAAGAGCTTGCGCTTCACCTGGAAGTACTCCTCCAGGTCCTTGTGGTAGTCCAGGTGGTCGCGAGACAGGTTGCTGAAGCCCGCGGCCTTGAAGGTGAGCCCGTGCACGCGCTCCTGCGCGAGCGCGTGGCTGGAGACCTCCATCACCACCGTCTCCACGCCCGCGTCCACCATCTCGCGGAAGATGCGGTGCAGCTCCAGCGGGTCCGGCGTGGTGTTGGCCAGCTCCGTCGTCTTGCCACCGAACTTGTAGCCCAGCGTGCCGATGACGCCCGGCGCCGGAGAGCCGGTGTACATGGCGGCGGTGGCGAGGATGGCCTCCAAGAGGTACGTGGTGGTCGTCTTCCCGTTGGTGCCGGTGACGCCCAGGAGCGTCAGCTTGTCCGCGGGACGGCCGTGGAAGTTGGCCGCGATGAGGGCCAACGCCTTGCGCGCGCTGCTCACCTTGAAGAACGGCACCTGCGACGACTGACCCTGCTTCTCCGACACCACGGCGACAGCGCCGCGCGACACGGCTTCACCAATGAACTGGGCCCCGTCTTCCTTCAGGCCCGGCACGGCAATGAAGAGATCCCCCGGCTTTACGCGCCGCGAATCCTGCGTCACTCCCGTGACGTCGACCGCGGAACGGCCGCCCGAGGTCTGCTCGGCTCCACACCCTGCGAGGACATCCGTCAGCTTCATCTCTTCCCCTTCACACGCATTGCTTGCGGGGCCTGGAAAGGACACGGCCTCATTGCCGCGTCGCCAGTTCCAGCGTCACCCGGGCCCCCTTCTCCACCAGCGCACCGGCGGGGGGGGTCTGAGATACGACTCGTCCACTTCCTTGCAGCTGTGGCTCCAACGCCGCGGCGAGCAACTTCACCACGGCTTCCCGTCCCGCCTGACCCTGAACGTCCGGCACACGCACCGTGCCGGGCTCCGGAGTCTCGGTCACCGCATCCTCCAGGCCGGCCCGGACGGGCACGACCTTCGCCAACGCCTTCGGTGCCGGAGGGGGCACCACGGGCGCGGCGGCCGCGGCCACCTCGGCGGGTGCCACCGTCCGGGACGGGGGCACGGCCAGGTGGGCCATGGCAGCGGTAGCGATTTCCTTGAAGGCAGGGGCAGCCACGTTCCCCCCGTATACGTCTGTCTTGGGTTCGTCCACCACCACGAGAATCACGGCACGCGGGGCCTCGGCCGGTACCATGCCCGCGAACGACGCGATGCGTTTGTCGGAATACCCCCGTGCCACGGGGTCCGCCTTCTGTGCGGTACCCGTCTTGCCGGCCACCCGGTAGTCGTCCATGGCGGCCTTGGGCGCGGTTCCTCCCTTGACCACCACGCTCTCGAGCATGCCCACGACCTGGCGCGCCACCCTCTGGGAAACCACCCGCCGCAGCTCCGTGGGCTGGTTCTCCAGCAGTACCACGCCGTCCGGGTCCACCACCTTGGAGACCAGGAACGGGCGCATCAGCACGCCGTCGTTGGCCAGCGCGCCGTAGGCCGCCGTCAGCTGGACGGCGGTGGAGGTCATCCCCTGGCCGAAGGATTGGGTGGCCAGGGAGATGTCCGATTTCGGAAACGGGATGACGCCGCGGCTCTCGCCGGTGAGCGCCAGGCCGGTGCGCTCCGCGAAGCCGAAGGCGTGGTAGCCGGCGACGAACTTCTCGCGGCCCAGGGCCTCGGCGACCTTCGCGGCGCAGATGTTGGAGGACACCTGGAGGATGCCCTGCGCGTTGAGCCAGCCGTGCGGGTGGGTGTCCCGGATGGTGTGACGGCCGATGCGCAGGGAGCCGTTCTCACAGAAGAACAGCTGGTCCGGGGTGATGGCCTTCTGCTCCAGCGCGGCGGCCACCACGAAGGCCTTCATGGTGGAGCCGGGCTCGAAGGAGTCCAGCGCGGCGCGGTTGCGGATGGCGTTCTTCACGCCGTCTTCCGGCGTGTTGGGGTTGAAGCGCGGGTTGTTCGCCAGCGCGAGAATCTCCCCGGTGCGCGGATCCAACACCACCGCCATGCCCGCCGCCGCCTTGGCGTCGTCCACGGCCTTGGCCAGCGCCTTCTCCGCCACGTACTGGAGGTGGCGGTCCAGCGTGAGCGTGACGGCGGCGCCCTGGCGCTCCAGCGGATCCATGGCGCCCTGGACCATCAGCTTGCGGCCCTTGGCATCGCGGAAGCCGGAGGTGCGCGAGTTCTGCCCGGACAGCTCGTCCTCGAAGGCCAGCTCCAGGCCCTCCAGGCCGTGGCCGTCGGTGCCCACCATGCCCACGATGTGCGCGCCCAGCTCGCGCTGGGGATAGAAGCGCTTGGGCTCCTTGGTGAAGCCCAGGCCGGGCAGGCCCAGCGCCTTGACCGCCTCCACCTCCTGGGGCTTCGCCTGGCGCTTCACCCACGCGAAGCGCTTGGCGCGCGACAGGCGCGCGGCCAGGTCGCCACTGTCCAGGTGCACGGCGCGGGCGAGCTGACGGGCCGCCTGAGGCACGTCGGGGAGCAGGGACGGGTCCACCCAGATGGAGTCCACCTCCACGCTCTGCGCCAGCGGCGTGCCGCGCCGGTCGAAGATGTCTCCGCGCCGGGCGGGAATGTCGATCTGCCGGACGTACTGGTCCTGCGCGAGGCCCCGCAGCTTCTCCTGCTGGAAGACCTGGAGGTAGACCGCGCGGCCGAACGCCGTGCCCAAGAGCGCGAGGAACAGCCCGAACAAGAGCTGGACCCGCAGCCTGAGCCCCTTCGTGTTCGACTCCGGAATCCGCGCGCTCTTCAGGTCCCTCACCGCTGGGTCCCCCGCTCCGCCACGCGGACGGCCGGGGCCGCGGAACGGGCCTGCGCGGTGCCGGAGCCCTTCACGCGCTCGTCCGCCAGGGACACCACCGCGCCGCCCTTGGGCATGGCCATGCCCAGCTGCTCACGGGCCACGCGCTCCAACCGGCCCGGCGCCTTCAGAGTGGCCAGCTCCAGCTTGAGCCGGTCGTTCTCCCGGGTGAGCGAGCGGCTCTCGCCCTCCGCGTTGGACAGGCGGTAGCCCATGTCCACCACCAGCACGCGGCTGGTGACGTGGAGGATGCCCACGGCCGCGAACAGGGTGAAGAGCATGACGGCGGGCAGCAGGTGCATCAGCACGCCGGCCACGGACACGGAGGGACGCGACAGGGCCTTGCTCATCGGATTTTCTCCACCGCGCGCAGGTGCGCGCTGCGAGAGCGGGGGTTGGCCTCGACTTCCGCTTCGGAAGCCGCGACGGCCTTCTTGGACACGAGGACGAAGTCACCCTGGCTGTTGCACACGCACACCGGGAAGCCCGGCGGACAGGTGCACCCGCCCACCAGGGCACGGAAGGCTTCCTTCACCTTCCGGTCCTCCAGGGAGTGGAAGGAGATGACCGCGGCGCGACCGCCCACCTTGAGCAGCGAGGGCAGCGCGGCGAGCAGCGAGTCCAGCGCCTCCAGCTCCCCGTTCACCGCCATGCGCAGCGCCTGGAAGGTGCGGGTGGCCACGTGGATGCGGTCCGGCCACGCCTTGCGAGGCACGGCGCGCTTCACCACCTCCGCGGCCTCCAGCGTGCGCTGGGGCAGCGCCTTCTTCAGCTCCCGCGCGATGGGCCGCGCGAAGGGCTCTTCCCCGTAGTCCTTGAGCAGCTTCGCCAGGTCGCGCTCGTCCGTTTCGGCGATGAGCTCCGCGGCGGTGATGCCGCTGTCGCCCATGCGCATGTCCAGCGGGCCCTCCTTCATGAAGGAGAAGCCGCGCTCGGCCACGTCCAGCTGGGGCGAGGACACGCCCAGGTCCACCAGCACGCCGTCCACGGGCAGCAGGTCCTGCGCGACGCTGAGAAGGTCCGCGAAGTTGCCCTGCCGGGCCTGGAAGCGCGCGTTGACGCCCATGCGGGCGGTGGCCGCGGCCAGCGCCACGGGGTCCCGGTCCACGCCCACCACCGTGGCGCCCCGGGCGAGCAGCGCCTGGGTGTGGCCTCCGCCGCCGAGCGTGCCGTCGAGGATGACCTTGCCCTCCGCTGGGTTCAGCAGCTCCACCGTCTCGTGGAGCAGGACGGTCTGGTGCTGGAAGTCCACGGGAGGGGGCCTTGGGTGCAGGGTCAGACGAAGGGAGCGCGCGCGAGCTGGAAGGCGGCCCGGGCATCGTTCATGTGCGGGTACAGCTCGAAGGCGTCGTGGGCGCCAGCCGCGCGGAAGATGGCGGCCAGGTACGGCGACAGCCCGGACAGCTTCACGTCACCACCGGAGCGGCGGAACGCGTCCGTGCGGGCCATCAGCGGGCGCACGCCGCGGTAGTTCAGGTGAGACACGTCCGCGAAGTCGAGGACGACCTGACGGGTGCCCCGGTGCAGCCGGTGCATCAGGTCCTCGCACAGCTTGAGCAGGTCCGCCTCCTCCAGCTCGCCCTCCAGCATCAGCGTCTCCACGCGCTCGGACGCCGCCACCACCGCCCTGGTCCGACGAACCTCCTGAACCTGGTCCATGCGCCTGCCCACCCTTCTCTTTGCGAAACCTGAAGCTGTCGACTTCCTGGCTACGGCTGGCGCAGCTCGCCCAGCACCCGCAACACGTCCGGGGAGGTGGCTTCCTGGCGCGCGTCTTCCTGCGCCTTCGCCCAGCCTTCCTGGCTCCAAAGCTCAATCACCTTCACCATCCCCGCCCACACCACTTCCTTCTCCAACTT
Source organism: Corallococcus sp. AB032C (assembly GCF_003668935.1). Classification (NCBI taxonomy): domain Bacteria; kingdom Pseudomonadati; phylum Myxococcota; class Myxococcia; order Myxococcales; family Myxococcaceae; genus Corallococcus; species Corallococcus sp. AB032C. Next base: position 31,338 of record NZ_RAWP01000034.1, read on the forward strand.
CGCGTACGCCCTGAGCGACGGCGGGATGAGCAACCGGCCCAGCTTGTCCAGCGGGCACTCCTGCGCGCTGGCCACGTACAGCCGCATCAACGTCTTGACCCCCGGCTCCATGGGGTTGCGCCGGGCGAGCGCGGTCTCCAACGCCTCCCACTCCCGCACCGGATAGGCGTGGAGGCAGGGGTCCAGGGCCGTGGTGACGATGAGCCGCTCGTCGTAGGCGCCCACCAACGTCTCCCGAAGCTTCGCCGGGAGGCTGGTGCGCCCCTTCGCGTCGATCTGGTGCTCATAGACGCCTCGGAACACGCGGGACGATCCACCTTTTCAGCCCAGCACGGGACGGACCACCACTCCTTCCCACTTCTTACCCCTCTGCGGCCGGCATACATACGCGCCCCCCCCAGGGGGGTCAAGAAAGCGCGCAACAGGCTGGAACACCGCTCGCCCGGCGCCGGACATCCCCCAGGGCACATGCCGGACGGCCTACCCTTGGGGGTGGGGTAAACTTGAGTTCTTTCGCTCCCAGGCTGAGACTGGCGGGCGCGTGAACACGAACGTTCGACTGAAGGTGGCCTACAAAACGCCGCAGTCGCTGGTCGGTGAGTACACCCGCAGCGTGGGTCAGGGCGGCGTCACCCTGGAGACGCGCAAGGCCCTGCCCCTGGGCACCCGCTTCACCTTTGAACTGCACGCGGGCGGCATGCCGCGTCCGGTGGAGGTGCTGGGCGAGGTCGTCAAGGTGGAGCCGCGCCCCGGCGAGCGCTTCATGCTCACCGTGCGCTACGACGGCGCGGAGGATCGCAGCGCGCTGGACGCGGTGCTCCAGTTCATCTTCGCCCAGGAGGAGCAGAACGGCCTGCGCCGCTTCCCGCGCCTGCCGCTGCACCTGCGCGCGCGGGAGGCCGACCCCCGGGCGCCGTTCTTCTACGTGCGCGACATCTCCCGCGGCGGCGTGGGCCTGGAGGTGGATGCCCCCGCCCTGCCCCGCGAGGTGCAGGTGGGCACGCCCTTCTTCATGGAGATGGACATGAAGGAGGGGCCGCTCCTGCTCCACGGCGAGGTGGCGTGGACGTCGACCGTGCCGCGCAAGGGCGTGGCGCAGGCGGTGACGCCGGGCTTCGGCGCGACTTTCGGCCGGCTGCGGCCGGACATGCTCCAGCGGCTGGAGGACCTGATGGCGCTGGAGCACCTGCCGCCCGCGCCCTGGCGGGCCCGGGTCAGCTTCGGCCTGGATGCCGTGTCGCGGATGCCCTGACGCTGCGTCCAGGGCACCCGCGCGCTTCAGCCGTTACAGCGGGTTGTACGGGTAGCCGTCGGCCTCCTCCAGGCCCGCGACAATCGTCTCGCGCAGCTCCGCCGGGTCGTACGGCGTGAAGGCGTCCAGCGCGGACAGGCGCTTGAGCTCCAGCGTGAGCGCGTCACCCTTGAGCGTGGCGCAGAGCGCGCGGCGGGTGCGCTCGAAGGCGCGCGTGGTGGACTCCATCGCGTACAGCCGCACCAGCGCCACGCGCACGGGGTCCTGCACTCCGCCAGTGGCGGCCTGACGGGTGCGCGTCACCATGGAGTCCAGCGCGTACGCGTCCATCACCACGTCCGCCAGCGCGGCCATGACCTCCTGGTGCTTGTCCAGCTCCGTGCCGAAGGTCTCCGCGGCCAGGCGCATGCCGTGGATGGCCAGGTGCTTGGCGCACTCGGCGGCGATCTCCTCGTTGGCGAGCGCGTCATGACGGCCCGCGCGGGGACGCTCGCCGCGGCCCAGCTCCTCCGCCACGGAGCGCGCCTGCGCGAACAGCGGCAGGTCGCCCTTCACGGCGCGCTTGAGCAGCATGCCGGTGATCAGCATCCGGTTGATTTCGTTGGTGCCCTCGAAGATGCGGTTGATGCGCGCGTCGCGGTAGGCGCGCTCCACCGGGTACTCCTCGATGTAGCCAGCGCCGCCGTGCACCTGGACCGCGTCGTCCACCAGGAAGCCGAGGGCCTCCGAGCCGAAGACCTTCATGATGGAGGCCTCGGTGGCGAACTCCTCCATCGCGGCGATGACGTGCGCGTCGTAGTCCGCGTCCGAGCGCTCCTTGGACGCGAGCCGCCCGTCCACCAGCCCCGCCGTGCGGTACGTCATGCTCTCCACCGCGTAGACGAGCGTGGCCATGCGCGCGAGCTTCTCGCGGATGAGCGGGAACGTGGCGATGGGCGCCTTGAACTGCTTGCGCTCCTGCGCGAACTTCAGCGCGCTCCGCAGCTGCAGCTTCATGCTCCCGATGACGCCCGCGCCCAGCTTCAGGCGGCCGTAGTTGAGGATGTTGAAGGCGATGCGGTGGCCCTTGCCCAGCTCACCCAGCAGGTTCTCCACGGGCACCTGCGCGTCCTCGAAATAGAGCGGGCACGTGGACGAGCCACGGATGCCCATCTTGTGCTCCTCCGGGCCCACGGTGAGGCCCGGGGTGTCCTTCTCCACGATGAAGCCGGTGAACTTGTCGCCGTCCACCTGCGCGAAGACGACGAACACGTCCGCGAAGGCCGCGTTGGTGATGTAGAGCTTGGAGCCGTTGAGGACGTAGTGCTTGCCGTCCGCGGATTTCACCGCCTTCGTCTTCGCCCCACGCGCGTCGCTGCCGCTGCCCTGCTCCGTCAGCGCGTACGCCGCCACCCACTCACCCGTGGCGAGCTTGGGCAGGTACTTCGCCTTCTGCGCCTCGTTGCCGAACCACACGATGGGCAGCGACCCGATGCCGGTGTGCGCGCTGGACGTCACCGACCAGGAGCCCAACAGGCTCATGGCCTCCGCGAGCAGCAGCGACGTCGTCTTGTCCAGACCCGTGCCGCCGTAGGTCTCCGCGATGTCCACGCTCAAGAGGCCCAGCTCGCCCGCGCGGCGCAGGAGGTCGCGCAGGAGCGCGTTGTCCTTGCCCTCGATGCGCGCGGCCTGGGGCAGCACCTGCTCACGGCAGAACTGGAGCGCCGTCTTGAAGAAGAGCCGCTGCTCCTCGGAGAACCCCTCCGGCGTGAGGATGCGGGTGGAGCCCACCTCCTGGAAGAGGAAGGTGGCCCCGGCGAGAACATCCTGGGGACGGGAAGCGGGCTCAGTTGCGGCGACCATCAACGACCTCCGGGGAGGGAGCATTGCCCTCCGAAGCCTTCAGGGGAAAAAGGCGCGCGGGACATTAGGGCGCGCGGACTGTCACGGGTAGTAGCGGCGCGGCCCCACCACCTCAAGGCGACGTGGGACTCCACCCGGGGTGCGTGCCCGGCCTGCAGGCGGCAGGCTTCCTGGTCCCTGTGTTACGGGGAACCCGCGTCCGGAGCGGACCGGGGCGTGGGGTACACGAGGCAGAGCGTGTCGAAGAGCCCCTCCTCCGGCGCGACGTACGTGCCGCCGAGCGCCCGCGCCACCTGCCCCACCTCCGTACCGAACGACGGCACGAGGCACAGGTCGTCCGACGTGGTGAAGCGCGTCTTCAGCCGGGCCAGCTCCCGCCGCAGCGTCGCGATGTCCTGGCGCCCGCCGCGCACCGGCACGGACGGGCCATTGCGGTCCGGACCCGGCAGCTTGCCCACGCTGGTGCTCAGCTCGAAGCCGTCCGCGCGCTGGATGATGCGCAGCTTGCCGGGAGCCACCTCCTCCAGCCACGCCCGGAAGCCCTGCTCGTCGCGCAGCACCACCCGGTAGGCCACCGGCGCGTCCGGGTGCTGAAGCCACACCTCCGCCGCCTGCGCGCGGAGCACCGCCAGCGCGTCCGACACCTGCGCGAGGAACGTGTCCGCGTCCTCCACGGCGACGAGCACGTCCTTGCCCCGCACCCGCTCCGCGAGCCTGGCCGCGTCCCGAGCGCGGGCCGGAGTGAAAGCCTCCGCGCCCAGGCGCACCTGATCTCCCAACAGCTCCAGCCGGAGGACGTCGTCTGGGAGAGGCTCGCCCCAGACGGGCGCGGACACGGGAGTGACGGTCGCATCCGCCCAGGTGCCCGCGTCAGTGGGAGCGGGTGGAGGGGAGCCCGAATCCACTCGGAGTGCTGGCTCTGGAGTTACCGTGCGTGCCGGTTCGACGGGAGGAGACTCCCGGCAGCCACCCCATGTGAGGGTGCTCCACACCAGGAGGAAGAATGCACGGTTACGGGAACAGGCTGGCGAGCATAGCGGAATATTCCACCCGGAGCGTCTGAATGGCCTCATGATAGCGTCTCGCGGTTTTTGCGAAGGACTCCCCTCCACCGGAGCCGATTCGAACGTGCCGCCGCCTTCCGCCGGCTTCCAGTTCGGCAAGTACAAGCTGCTCGATCGCATCGCGACGGGCGGCATGGCGGAGATCTACCGCGCCCGGATGACGGCGGTGGCGGGCGTGACGAAGCCGGTGGTCATCAAGAAGATCCTCCCCGGTTACGCGGACGACAGCGCGTTCGTGTCCATGTTCATCAACGAGGCGCGCATCGCGCTGGGGCTGTCGCACGGCAACATCGCGCAGATCTTCGACTTCGGCGAGGTGGAGGGCGAGTACTTCCTCGCGATGGAGTGGGTGGACGGCCATCCGCTCTCGCACGTGATGCGCCGGGCGCGGGAGAAGGGGCTGCCCGCGCTGCCGCCGCCGCTGGCGGTGCTGGTGGCCATCGACATGCTGCGGGGGCTGGCGTACGCGCACACGCGGCTGGATGACAACGGCCGCCCGCTGCACATCGTCCACCGGGACGTGAGCCCGCAGAACGTGCTCCTCTCCTTCGAGGGGCAGGTGAAGCTGGTGGACTTCGGCATCGCGCGGGCACGGCTCGCCGGGCGCTCCGACACGAAGGCGGACCCCGCGAAGGGCAAGTACGTCTACTTCGCGCCGGAGCAGGCGCGCGGCGAGGCGCTGGACGCGCGCACGGACGTGTTCGCCGCGGGCACGGTCCTCTACGAGATGCTCTGCGGGCGGCGCCCCTTCGAGGGCTCGCTCCAGGACGTGCTGCGGAAGATTTCGCAGGGCGACTTCCCCCGCCCGCGCGAGTGGACGCCGAACATCCCGGCCGCGCTGGAGCGCATCCTGCTCACCGCGATGGCCACGAGCCCGGAGCAGCGCTACCCCACCGCTCAGGCCTTCGCGGAGGCGCTGGCGCGACAGCTCCACGTCACCGCGCCGGACGTGTCCGCCAGCGACCTGGGCCACTTCATGGGCTACCTCTTCGAGCCGGAGCTCGTGGAGGCCGGCCGCCCGGTGCAGCTGCCGCGCGAGTTCGTCGCACGGGTGGGCCGCTGGAGCGGCGTCGCCGAACCGCCGCCCATCGCCACGCCCCCGGAAGTTCCCAGCCACGTCTCCGAGCCCGGGGGTGAGCCCCGAGGCGATTTGACGACGCAGCCCCTGCCACCGCAGGCGATGCCTCCGGAGCCGCCGCCCGCGTGGCACCGCTCCCTGCGAGGCTGGGCGGTGCGCGGCGCGCCGGTCGCGGTGGCGGCGCTCGTGGCCACGTGGCTGGGCCTGGTGATGGGCGGCTCCAACACGTTCGCGGTGGAGCTCAGCTCCTCTCCCGCGGGCGCCGCCATCCGCGTGGACGGCCGGACGCTGGCGGAGACGACGCCCACGCTCATCACCCAGCTGCCGTCGGACCGGGACCATGTGCTGGAGGTGCTGATGCCGGGCATGGTGCCCTTCAGCCAGCGCGTCCACGCCGAGCGCGGCACCACGCTGGCGGTCCATGCGCGGCTCGCGCCGAAGCAAGCGGTCGCGGCGCGCGCCCTGCCCCGCGCGGGTCCGGACGACACGCCCGCGTTCTTCGCCCGCTACTCCTCCGGCGGCCCGTTCGCGCTCAGCGCGGTCGCGCATGCCCTGCGCGTGCCCCCGTCCCAGGCGGCGCGCATGCGGTTGGATCCATCCCGCGCCTACGGCCTGCGCGTGGAGGGCCGCGTGTCGGTGGGCGGCCCGCTGCCGGTGGCCCAGGCCGTGTACTTCCTGGAGGGCGGCACGGCGCTGACGGCGCGCGACAGCTTCGGCCTGGTGGGCGCCGACGAGGTGCTGGTGCGCGACGCCTCCGTCCTCTACGTGTTCCTCTGGGACGACCGGCCCGACGACAACCGCGGCGCCCTCCAGGTGCACGTGCGCGAACAGGCGAGCGGCGCCATCACCACCCTGCTCCTGGACGCGCGCCGGCACGCCGTCTCGCTGTCACCCCGCGATGGCTTCACGCTCCGGGAGCTGGATCCGTCCACCACCTATCGCGTCGTCGTGCGTTCGGCCGGGGAACCGGCGCGCACGCGGGGCTTCGGCGGCGGCGAGGTGGGCGGCGTGCTCGCGCTGCACGGCGCGGGGCCGTCCCCGGCCCTGGCCCCGGGCACGCTGGAGGTGCTGGAGGTCAACCAGCCCACGGTGATGCGCGGCGCGAGCTGGCTGCGGCTCGCGTTCCCGGATGACGACGTCCAGGACAACTCCGGCGGCCTCACGCTGGAGGTGACGCCGGTGGCGCCGCTGCACCAGTAGCGAGCGACGGGCCGCTACAGGACACCGCCAGCCTGTAGCCGAAAAATTGATCATCCGGGCGCCGCCCCTACCCTGGGCCGCCACGGAGGACGCTCATGAAGAAGCTGCTGGCGGTGCTGGCCCTGGGGATCGCGGTGATGGCGACGGTGGGACTTTCCACCCGCGTGGACGCACGGCCCGGAAGCACGGCGGACGAGGGGCCGACCGACGCCCAAATCGACGCTGTCCTGGACTCGCAGGCGCACGAGGTCATGGCCAAGCTGTTGGAAGCGCAGCGCAATGCCAACCGGATGACAATGCTTCCCCGGTAATCTCGTGGCATCCGGCGAGGCTCGGTGCTACGACCGGCGCTCGCTTCGGTGATCATTCCACCCGCCCACGAGGGGGCCATGCCAGAAGGGTCCGCTGCACTCCAGCTCCAGGTTGGAGACCGGGTCGTCTACCCCAACCAGGGGGTCTGCCGCGTTGCCGCCATCGACGTGAAGGAGGTGGCGGGCCAGAGCCTCACCTTCGTCACCATGCGCCGGGAGGAAGACGGCGCGGTCGTGATGGTGCCGCAGGGGAAGATCCTCTCCATCGGCGTGCGCAAGGTGGCCAGTCCCACCGACGTGGAGGAGATCTACGCGTTCCTCCGCTCGGACAGTGACAAGGCCGACCTGGACTGGAAGCAACGCGCGCGCACCAACCTGGACCGAATGACCCAGGGCGGCATCCTGGGTCTGGCGGAGGTCGTCAAGGGCCTCCAGGTCCTCAGCGAGCTGCGGCCGCTGCCCACCAAGGAGCGCGAGCTCTACGACAACGCCCGGCACCTGCTGGTCTCGGAGGTCGCCGCCGCGCTGGGCACCGCCGAGGCCAACGCCGAGGACTCCATCGACATCGTCCTCTTCCCGCCCGGGAAGGAGCGTCCCAAGCGCACCGCCGCGGAGTTCGCGCGGCCCGGTGGCGAAGAGGACGACATGGACCTGGACGGCGACCTCATGGGTCTGGAGGGCGGGGAGCTGGACCTGCCCTCGGACGAAGAGCCGCAGTCCGAGTCCGAGTCCGAAGGGGAGTCCTCCGAGGAAGAGGGCGGCGAGGAGGAAGGCGGCGAGGAGGGGGGCGAGGACGCTCCCAAGAAGCGCGGCCGTCCGCCCAAGGCCAAGCCGGCCGAAGGCGAGGAGGCCGCCGCTCCGAAGAAGCGCGGCCGTCCGCCCAAGCCGAAGCCCGAGGTGGCGGAGGGAGCCGAGCCCGCCGCCCCGAAGAAGCGCGGCCGTCCGCCCAAGGCCAAGCCACCCGAGGGCGCCGCACCCGCGGAGCCCGCCGCGCCAAAGAAGCGTGGCCGTCCTCCCAAGGCGAAGCCGCCCGAGGACGAGTGAACCCCACGGCCCTCCGGCCGCCCGCGTCGCGCCGAAAGCGCGCGCCCGGCACCGCGAGGGCCTTCCCGCCGAGGTGACGCCCCGTGATTCGCGTCGTGACGCTGGACCCCTTCGACGACAAGCAGCTCGCCAAGTTCAACCGCACGCTCTACACGGCCTTTGGCGTGGGCAGCGAGCACAGCGGCTCCGCGGAAGTCCCCGCGGGCATGTCCGAGCCCCTGGACGCGGAGAAGCTGCTCGATGAGGTGAAGGGCATCCGGGCCTACAAGGACGACAAGGTGCTGCTGCTCACCTCGCGCAAGCTGAAGGACCGGGACCTGCCCAGCGGCAAGGCGCCCACGTCAGGCTTCGCGAGGTACGGCAAGGACCGGGCGGTGCTCTCCATCGCGCCGTTCAAGGACCTGGAGAAGGACTTCAAGCCCATCACGCGCCACGCGCTGCACCAGCTGGGCACGCTCTGGGAGCTGCACCACTGCCTGGATCCGCGCTGCTCGATGTACCCGCCCTGGACGCCGTCCTTCAATCAGGGCGACCACATCTTCTGCACCTTCTGCCGCGAAAAGAGCGAGCAGAAGATCCGTCTTGCCAAGTCCTAAGGCCCTGCGCGCCCTGCCCCTGGTGGAGCTGGGGGCCCTGTTGCTCGTCGCGCTCTTGTGCCTGGTCTTCCAGCTGAGGCTTCCGGGCCGGCTGCCCACGGACGCGGACGAGCGCGCCATGGCGGACGTGCTGGCCCGCGACGCGCGCCCTGGGGACGCGGTGCTGCTGTTCCCCTGGTGGACCGAGCGCGCCCGCCTCTTCGTGCCGTCCTCCGTGCCCGTGTACGGGTGGCTGGAGTCGGACGGCGCGGACCTGAGCGCGCATCCCCGCATCTGGGTGCTGGGCCAGCCGGAGCTGCCCCGCTCCGACGTGGGTGCGTTCGACGCGGCCTTCCTCCCCGGCCGCAAGGCGCTGGGCCCCGAGTCGCGCATGGGCCCGCTGTCGCTGCGCCTCTACGAGAACGGCCGCTACCGCCCGCGCCACTGGGTGGCGAGCGAGTCCGCGAGCGCGGCGCGCGTGTACCTGGAGCAGCCGGACGGCTCGCGCCGGGACTGCCCCTTCGACGGGCGTGTGCACCGCTGCCCCGGCCCGCCGCACCTGTACGTGGCGCCGGAGTGGCACGAAATCCTCTTCGAGCCCCGGCACTGCCTGTGGATGCACGCGCCCGGAGGCGCGCAGCGGCTGGTGGCGGAGTTCGCCAACGTGCCGTCCGGCATGGGCCTGCGGCTGGAGGGCGGCATCATCTTCGAGTTCGCGCACTCCAAGGACCCGCGCCTGTCCACCTCGTACCTGGGCGTGGATGACGCGGCCACGGGAGAGCGGCTGTTGGACGTGCCCATTCCCCCGGGCCGCGAGGGCGTGCAGAAGGCGGAGGTGGTGCTGCCGCCCGGGCCGCCGCGCACGGTGAAGGTCTGGGTGCAGGCGGACAACGCGGAGTCGCGGCAGGTGTGCCTGGACGTGATGGCGCTGGAGCCCGCGGTGGGGGTGAAGCCATGACAGCTCCGGTGACGTTTCAGATGACCGGACGCCCCGCCACGCGCGAGGAGAAGTTCACGGCCCTGGCGCTGTGGGTGCTGGCGTTCGCGGCGCTGTGGAGCACGGAAGCCGCCGTGGGCTTCACGCGCGATGAGAGCGTCTACTTCGCCGCGGCGGAGGGCTACTCGCAGTGGTTCCGGCTGCTGCTGCACTCGCCCGCGCAGGCATTCACGGACAGCGCCATCGTGCGCGCGTGGGACTACAACCACGAGCACCCGGCGCTGATGAAGACGCTGTTCGGGTTGAGCCACCTGCTCTTCCACGACACGCTGGGCGTGATGCGCGACGCGACGGCCTACCGGCTTCCCGCGTTCGCGATGGCGGCGCTGGTGCCCGCGCTGTGCTTCCTCCTGGGCAGCGCGCTGTACGGCCGCACCGCGGGGTGGTTCGCCGCCCTCTCCTTCCTGCTGGTGCCGCGCCAGTACTTCAACGCGGAGCTGGCGTGCTTCGACATGCCGGTGGCCGCGATGTGGCTGCTCGTCGTGTACTGCTTCTGGCGCGCGCTGGAGAGCACCCGCTGGGGCGTCGCGTGCGGCGTGGCGTTCGGCCTGGCCCTCGCCACGAAGCACAACGCCCTCTTCCTGCCGTTCGTGCTGTCGCCGTTCGCGCTGTGGCGCGCGTGGCAGGCAAGCGAAGGCAACCCCGAGGCCCGCGTGCGGCTCTTCCGCTTCGTGGGGCTCTTCGCCGCGGTGGCGGTGCTGTACGGCCTGCTGGTGGTGTTCCTGGGCGGGCCCGCCGGGTTCCAGCAGAAGTTCCTGCTCCTGAGCCCGCACACGCTGTTCTTCGTGGGGCTCGCGGTGGGCTGCCAGGTGCTGCTGAGGGACCTGCGGCGCGTCAGCCTGCCGGTGACGCAGGCGCTGGTTCCGCTGGCGGCCATGGCGGTGCTGGGCCCCGTCCTCTTCTACCTGCACTGGCCCTACCTCTGGCACGCGCCGGTGGACCGCACCGCGTGGTACCTGGCCTTCCACGCGACGCACAACCACTACGCCTGGTTCTACCTGGGCACGCTGATGCGAGGGCCGCCCTTCCCGCTCAGCTACGTGTTGGTGAAGACAGCGCTGACGGTGCCCACCAGCCTCTTCGCGCCCATGGTGACGGGCTTCGTGGCGCTCGTGGGCCGCGCGCTGCTCAGCCTGAGTGAACGCACGCGCGAATGGGTGCGGATGCCGACGGCGGCGGAGGCGCTGGTGGGCGTCAACGCGGTGACGTCCATCCTCATCATCAGCCACCCGCAGGTGCCGCACTTCGGCGGCGTGAAGCACTGGTTCCCGTCCATGCCCTTCCTGGGCATCCTCGCGGGCGCGGCGGTGGCGCGCGGGTGCTTCGCGCTGTGGGAGGTGCTGAAGGCGCGGCGGCCCTCCCTGTCACCGCTGGCGGTGACGGTGCCGGTGTTCGCGCTGCTCATGGCGCCCGCGCTGCTGGGGCTGGTGCGGGTGTTCCCGTACGGCACGGCGGCGTACTCGGAGCTGGCGGGCGGGCTGCCGGGCTCGGCGACGCTGGGGATGCAGCGGCAGTTCTGGTCCAGCCACGTCACCGGCGTGCTGCCGTGGATCAACGAGCACGCGAAGCAGGGCGCGCGCGTCTACCTGCACGAGGTCAACGGCTTCTCGTTCCGCGACTACCAGCGCAACGGCATGCTCCGTGCGGACGTGCGAGCGGTGAACAGCCCGTTCGACGCGGACATCGTCGCGTACCAGTACCACCAGGAGTTCCGCGAGCACGAGTTCCTCACGTGGCAGGCCTTCGGCACGCGCACACCCGTCACCGGGCTGTACCTGGACGAAACGCCGCAGGTCATCGTCTACCAACGCCCGGAGTAGGTCCGGGCCCGGATGACGCAGGAGGCCATGTGCACGACCGTGCACTCGGCGACCTCGCGGGCGTCCACGAAAAGCGGACAGGACTGGAAGGCATGGGGCCGGGGTAGGCTGGCGGTGTCGGCCATTCCACCTTCCCGGGGAGGAACACATGACGCGCTGGACGGGCTTGTTGACGGTGATGGTGCTGGGCGCGGGCATCATGAGTTGCGACGACGCGAAGCCGCCCTCGAAGGTGACGCGCGCGCAGGTGAAGCGCACAGGCCCCGCGACGATGGAGATCATCCCCGTCGAGGGACAGCTCCCCTACTGCATGCTCTTCACGATGTCCGAGAAGGGCGTCATCCGGCAGCTCACGCTCACGCGCGAGAACCGCTCCATCCGCTGCGACCCGGGCCGCCCCGTCGCGAACACCAGCTTCCGCGTGCCGGTGCAGGAAGGGATGGTGCGCGTCTACATCTTCTTCTCCGACGAGCGCGTGCCGGCGGGCTCCGTGGCGCAGCAGCTGTACGACTTGCGCGACCGCGAGCGTGTCACCGCCATGGACCTGCGGCTGCCGGGGCGCATCTTCGTGGAGACGCTGGAGTTCACGCCGGAGACGGGCGAGCCGGAAGCGACGGGTGGCATCGTGGGCGCGGGCGGCGTGGTGACGTCCGACGGAGGCACGGCCCCGGACGCCGGTACCCGCGAGCTGACCGTGGAGCCGCTGGCCAACTGAGCGCCAGACGCGAAGAAGCCCGAGGGTGGTCATCCGCCCCCGGGCCTCCGTGCTGCTTCAGGCTGTGACACCGTGGCCGCCTAGTTCAGCCACCCACCGCCGTAGCGGCTGCGCTCCAGCCGGGCCAGGCGCTCCCGCTCCTGCCGCTCGCGCTCCACCCGGGCCTGCCGCTCGCGCTCCTGCCGCTCGCGCTCCTGCCGCTCGCGCTCCACCCGAGCCTGCCGCGCACGCTCCTGCCGCTCGCGCTCCACCCGGGCCTGCCGTTCGCGTTCCTGCCGCTCCCGCTCCAGCCGGGCCTGCCGCTCGCGTTCCTGCCGCTCCCGCTCCTGCCGTTCGCGCTCCATGCGGGCCTGGTCCTGGCGGCTCACGAGGGGGGTGGCGGCGTGGAAGTCCGCCGCCATCACCGGGGAGCTCGCGACGAGCGCCACAGCCACCACCATCTTCTTGAGCATCGCCTTCATGACCTGCCTCCGTGAGCCGCGTTGTGCTGCGTTCTGAAACTACTGACGGGGGAGGCCCTGCTTGATTCAGCCGCGCCATCGGAAGATGGCCCTGTTGAAACACTCTGAAATGAAGCCGGAGCGAAGCCGCTTCACCCTTCGAAGGCGGGGTAGCCACGAAGGTGGAGCAGCCAGCAGAGCGCGAGGAAGACCATCAGCGGCGCCCCCAGACAGAGCCACCACCGAAGGCGCGCGCCCACGCCACCTGCGTATCCCAGGGCGGACAAGAACAGCAGCCAGCTCAGGCCTCCGGTGAAGAACGGGTGCAGCGTGGCTCGGTTGGTGCTGGGACCCAACCACTGCGACTCCTGGATGAGGGCGTAGGGGACGAACCACGCCACGGCCACCGCGGCCACCACCAGGGGCCATCCGAGTGCGAGCAGGAGCGTCTGGCGGAGGCGCGACTCGAAGAGCCCGGGCAGGAATCCCGCGACCACCACCATCACGGAACCGGCCACGAGCAGCACGCCCTGGGTCGGAAGACCGCCAAGGGGCCCCCACTGGATGTCCAGCAGCGAGACCAGGGCTTGCGCCATGAGGTAGCCCAGAGCGGCAAGCCAGGGTCTCAGTCGCGAGAGGGCAGGAGCGCCCGGTGCACTCATGGACGCGTTCCCGTGACCATCATCCATTCGGTTCATCTCCTGGCCGCGGGTGCCACGCTGGGAAGCAGGCCATTGAGCCGGCACTGCTCATCCAGCCACCTCAAGTACAGAGCCGCCATCTTCTCGCTCATCGCCGCCAGCGCGGGCTTATCGTAACTTGAGCCAAACCACACCGAGCGGCTCCAGATGCCTTTGTTCATCTGGGCGCGGTAGATCCAAACACGACCAAAGTCATTGATGTAATACTTCAAGACCTCCAGGTTGGCGACGGAGACAAGCGAGGAACCACTCATCGTGAGGCCATGGCGCGTGAGGAAATTCTCCAGCGCGCTCCTGCGGAGCTGGGGCGCCCCCATCTTCGTCGCGTTTCCACGACCGTAGACGCTCTCGATGATCGAAGAAATCGTGTCGCCCGTCGCATTGTGGTCGACGCGTTCCGCGACACCCCACGCATCCAGGTCTCCGAGCAGATCCTGCGAAGGCGCCCGGGTCTGGTAGTAGTGAAGGATGCGATCCGCCTCGCGCATGCCAGGGTGATTGTCCTCGTAGTCCTTGTCCTTATGCAGTAGCGCGTCCGCCGCACCCGCTCCGATGTCGCCGGCCCAGGTCGCGGAGGGGTCGCTCTCTCCCAGCCGGATCACCTTCACCCGCTCGCGCCCCATCCGGCCCTGCTGGTACACGTCCATTCCGACAATGAAGTGGTAGATGTCGACCAGCTCTCCCCTGGGGGTGAGGAAGGCCTTCGCATCCCTCACAAGCTGGTACATCTCATAGACCTTGGGGCGCGTCTCCTCATAGACGCTGCCCCCCGAGGTGCCAATCACCGCATCGAATGGCAGACTGCTGGGGTGGGCCATCTGCCGCAGCAAGGTAATCCGCTGCTTGAGCGAGAGCTTGCGGTGAATCATCTCGAAGGCTCGCAACTGAGCCATGAAGACATTGTAGTCGACGTACGTCGCGACAGCCGACTCGACGGCCCAGGCACGATGGCTCTTGTAGAGCGCGCGCACGTCACCGTCAGCGTTCTTCGGCACTGACACGACCTTTGGGTAGTCGTTCGCGGAGAACTCCAGCAGGTACCAGGTCAAGCCACCCTTGATTGCCTTGCCCTTGACCTTCACGGGCATATTGGCCCCGATGAGCTTCCCGATGAGCACAGAGCTCTTGGACGTGCCTGGGTCGCCCGGAGATTCAAATAGGAGGCCGTGGTGGTTGCGGAGATGGAGCCCCACTTGACGGATTGTCCCGTCAGTCGCTCCCACGCCTGGAGTTCTTCCTTGTCGTCAAGGACCCGCTCCAACTCATCAAAGAGAATCAGGTTCGGGTAGAGCAGATTCCACGCCTGGAGCAGCTTGGGAACCTGATCCGGGGATGAGAGCTGGGAAAGGGCCTGATAGATGAGCATGCGATCTTTCGGCGCATCCAGTCCCTTCTTGATCTGCAGACACAGCGCAGCGAAGTCCATGTGCACCCCCACTGTCGTACCCACTCGGCCCCTTTCTTCTAATCCATCAAGAGGCCCCCACGTGAGTCCATCCATGGCGGAGAGCGATTGCGTCTGGCTGAAAGGGCACGGGCCAATCCAGCGAAAAACTCTCATCCCCATGCGTCACTGGCGTTCCAGGTGATTCTGGAGCCGCGTCTTCCCTTGGCGCACGCCCACTGTGCTACGTCGGGGTAGACTCGCGGTCGGCATCCCACCTTCCCAGGGAAGAACACGTGACGCGCTGGACGGGCTTGTTGACGGTGATGGCGTTGGGCGCGGGCTCCGTGCGCTGCGACGACGCGAAGCCCGCGAAGGTGACGCGTGCCCAGGTGAATCGGACGGGCCCCGCGACGATGGAGATCATCCCCGTTGGGGACCAGCTCCCCTACTGCATGCTCTTCACGACGTCCGAGAAGGGCATCATCCGGCAGCTCACGCTCACTCGGGAGAACCGCTCCATCCGCTGCGAGGCGAACCGGCCTGTCGCCAACACCCGCTTCCGTGTGCCGGTGCAGGAGGGGAAGGTGCGCGTCTACGTCTTCTTCTCCGACGAACCCGTGCAGGCGAACTGGGTGGCACGGCAACTCTATGAGTTGCGCGACCGCGAGCACATCACCGCCATGGACCTGCGGCTGCCGGGGCGCATCTTCGTGGAGACGCTGGAGTTCACGCCGGAGACAGGCGCCGTCGTGGACGCGGGCAGCACCGCCTTGGATGCAGGACCCCGCACGCAGCCCATCGAGTCCACCGCCCACTGACCTCCAGACGCGAAGAAGCCCGAGGGTGGATATCCGCCCCCGGGCCTCCGTGCTGCTTCAGGCTGTAACACCATGGCTGCCTAGTTCACCCAGCCGCCCCGGTAGTGCGAGTCGCGCCGCGCCAACCGCTCCCGCTCCTGACGCTCGCGCTCCAGCCGGGCCAGCCGCTCCCGCTCCTTGCGCTCCCGCTCGATCCGGGCCTGCCGCTCGCGTTCCTGACGCTCGCGCTCCAGCCGGACCTGACGCTCGCGCTCCATCCGCGCCCGCTCCTTGCGCTCACGCTCCAGCCGGGCCTGACGCTCGCGCTCCATCCGCGCCCGCTCCTGCCGTTCGCGCTCCAGCCGCGCCGTCCGCTCCCGCTCATGCCGTTCGCGCTCCATGCGAGCCTGGTCCTGACGGCTCACGAGGGGGGAGGCGCCGTGGTAGTCCGCCGCCATCACCGGGGAGCTCGCGACCAGCGCCACAGCCACCACCATCTTCTTGAGCATCGCCTTCATGACCTGCCTCCGTTGAGCCGCGTTGTTGCTGCGTTCTGAACCTTCTGACGGGGGAGGCCCTGCTTGATTCAAGCGCGCCAAAGGCACGAGGCCCCTCCCGTTTCCCTCGGAAGAGGCCCCGCTGAAACACTCTGAAATCAAGTCGGAGTGAAGCCGCTTTTCAGTACGCCTCGCGGGCCATGGCCAGCAGGTCCGCCTCCGTCACGGTGCGCGGATTCCCCTGGTGGGACGCGTCCTGGAAGGCCTTCTGCGCGATGTGCTCCAGGTCCTTCTCCTGCACGCCCGCTTCGCGCAGCCGCGTCGGAATCCCCACGGACGCCGCCAGCTTGCGCACGCGGTCGATGGCGTTCGCCGCGAGCACCTCCTCGCGCGCGTTGGACGTGTCCCCCAGCGCCGTGGCGATGCGCGCCAGCCGCGCCGTGCAGGCCGCGCGGTTGAACTCCATCACCGCGGGCAGGACGATGGCGTTCGCCAGGCCGTGCGGCACGTTGGAGATGGGCGTGAGCGCGTGCGCCAGCGCGTGGCTCGCGCCCAGGCCCTTCTGGAAGGCCATGGCGCCCTCCATCGCGGCCACCATCATGTCCGTGCGCGCCGCCAGGTCGCGGCCCTCCTGCACCGCCGTCACCAGCGAGCGCCCCACGCGCATCGCCCCGTCGATGGCCACCGCGTCCGCGAGCGGATGGAAGCCATTGGCGACATACGCCTCGATGCAGTGGGTGAGCGCGTCCATGCCCGTGGCCGCCGTGACGGACGGGGGCAGGCCCAGCGTCAGCTCCGGGTCGATGACGGCCGCCTTCGGCAGCAGGTGCGGGCTGAAGATGACCGTCTTGCGGCCCGTGTCCGCCAGCGTCACCACGCCCGAGCGCCCGACTTCGGAGCCCGTGCCCGCCGTCGTGGGAATGGCGATGAGCGGAGGCAGGTCGTCGCGCACGTACTGGTCGCCGCCCTTCGCGTCGTCGTAGCGGCTGAGCGGCGGCTCGTGCGTGGTGAGCAGTTGCACCAGCTTGCCCGCGTCCAGCGCGCTGCCACCGCCCAGGGCGACGATGCCGTCCGCCTTGTGCGCGCGGTACGCCTCCAGGCCCGCGAACACGTCGCGCTCCGTGGGGTTGGGCTCCACGCGGTCGAACACCGCGCACTCCAGGCCCGCGCCCTTGAGCACGTCCGCCACGCGCGCGGCGAGGCCCGCCTTCACCACGCCCGCGTCCGTCACCAGCAACGGGCGCTTCATGTTCAACCGCGCCGCGTGCGCGGGCAGCTTCTGGAGCGCGCCCGCGCCGAACACGATGCGCGTGGGCCACGCCATCTCCGTGACGCGCGGCTCGGAGGGAATGTCGAAAGGTTTCATGGAAGGTCCTCCTTCAGATGAGCTCAAGGTAGCGCTCCAGCTCCCAGGAGGTGACCGCCCGCTCGTACTGGCGCACCTCCCACTCGCGGGTGCGCACGAAATGATCCACGAAGCCCTCGCCCAGGATTTCGTGGGCGCGCTCGCTGTTCTTCAAGAGAGCCACCGCGTCCTTCAGGGTGCGGGGCAGCGGCTTCGTGTTCTTCGCCTCGTAGGCATTGGACAGCACGGGCGCGGGCGGCTCGATTTCGTTCTCGATGCCCCACAGGCCCGCGGCCAGGCTCACCGCCATGCCGATGTACGCGTTCATGTCCGCGCCCAGCTGGCGGTACTCGATGCGCATGGACTTGCCGCTGTCACCGATGACGCGGATGGCGCAGGTGCGGTTCTCCAGGCCCCATGTCGCGGTGGTGGGCGCCCAGGTGTTCTCCACGCTGCGCTTGTAGCTGTTGATGGTGGGCCAGTAGAGCGCCGTCAGCTCCGGCATCAGCGCCACCTGCCCGCCGATGTAGTGCCGCATCAGCTTGCTCATCCCGTGCTTCTGCGACGGGTCGTGGAAGAGGTTCTCCTCCTCCTTCAGGTTCCACAGCGACTGGTGCACGTGGCCGGAGCAGCCCGGCAGCTTCGGATCCACCTTGGCCATGAAGCACGCGGACACGCCGTGCTTCGCGCAGATCTCCTTCACCACCGTCTTGAAGAGCGCCGCGCGGTCCGCCGCCAGCTCCAGCGTGTCGTAGCGGATGGCGGCCTCGAAGACGCCGGGGCCCGTCTCCGTGTGGAAGCCCTCGATGTTGAGCCCGTACGCATTGCACCCGTCGATGAGCGCGTGCACCAGCGGCGCGTTCATGGACGTGCGCAGCCATGAGTAGCCGAACATGCCCGGCGTCAGCGGCGTGAGGTTCTTGAAGCCCTTCTCATGCAGGCTCTGAGGGCCTTCCTTGAAGAGGAAGAACTCGTACTCCGCGCCGAACTTGGGCAGGAAGCCCAGCTTGCGCGCGCGCTGGCCCATCTTCTGGAGCAGCTGGCGCGGGCTCGCCTCGAAGGGCGTGCCGTCCGGGTTCACGAAGTCCAGCAGGAACGCCGCGGTGTCCGGCTCCCACGGGATGATGCGCGCGGTGGACAGGTCCACCTTCGCGGGCGTGTCCGGGTAGCCCGTGTGCCAGCCCGTCACCTTCGTGTTGTCCAACAGCTCGTCGCCCAGGTCCCAGCCGAAGACGACGTCGCAGAAGCCCAGGCCACTCTTCGCGGCGCTGTAGAACTTCTCCAGCGAGATGTACTTGCCGCGCCAGACGCCATCCATGTCGATGGCGCCCACCTTCACCTTGCGGACGCCCTTCTCGTCCATCCACCGGCGCAGGGAGTCCATGTCCCCCTGCTGTCCGGGCACCGCTCGCGGCCCTCCCTCGCTCCGCTCCTTCGCGCGAGCCCGGCGGGCCATCGCCGGATGGGTGAGCACCTTGGCCTTGGGACGCGACGCCATGCGGACCTTCCTTTTCTTCGTCATGCGGCGGTGAAGCGATGGAATGGAGTGGAGGGGCGCGGGGTGCGTCAGGGAGACGGCAACTTCGTCCACACGGCCTTGGTCTGGAGGTAACCATCCAGCGCGTGGTGGCCCAGGTCCTTGCCCCAACCGGATTCCTTGTAGCCACCGAAGGGCGCCGCGTCGTCGAACTCGTTGAAGCAGTTGATCCACACCACGCCGCTCTTCACCTGCTTCGCCAGCGCGTGGGCCTTCGCGACGTCACCCGTCCAGATGGACGCGGCCAGGCCGTACTGCGTGCTGTTCGCCATCGCGATGGCCTCCGCGTCGTCGCGGAAGCGCAGGCAGCTGAGCACCGGGCCGAAGATCTCCTCCTGGGCAATCTTCATGTCCGGCTTCACGTCGCCGAAGATGGTGGGCTTCACGAAGCAGCCCTTCGCCTTGAAGCCCTCCGTGTCGCGGCCACCGCCCGCGAGCAGCTTCGCGCCCTGCTGCTTGCCGCTCTCGATGTAGCCCAGCACCACGTCCATCTGCTTCTGGCTCACCAGCGCGCCCATCTCCGTGGACACGTCCAGCGGGTCGCCCACCTTCATCGTGCGCGCCTTCTCCGCGAGCTTCGCGACGAAGGCCTCGTAGGCGTCCTGGTGCACCAGCACGCGGCTGCCCGCGTTGCAGGTCTCACCCTTGTTGCCGAAGATGCCCCAGAAGCACGCCTCCACCGCGCGGTTGAAGTCCGCGTCCGGGAAGATGATCTGCGGGCTCTTGCCGCCCAGCTCCAGCGTCAGCTTCTTCAGGTTGCTCGCGGCGGACGCCTGCAGCAGCCGGCGCGCGGTGCGGCCGGAGCCGGTGAACGAAATCTTGTCCACGTCCGGGTGCCGGGCGATGGCTTCACCCGCGGGGTCGCCCAGGCCGGTGACGATGTTGATGACGCCGGGCGGGAAGCCCGCCTCCAGCGCCAGCGCGCCCAGCTTCAGCGCGGTGAGCGGCGTGTACTCGGACGGCTTCACCACCACCGTGCAGCCGGCGGCCAGCGCGGGCCCCAGCTTCCAGCCCAGCATGCACGTGGGGTAGTTCCACGGCACGATGGCGCCCACCACGCCCACCGGCTCCTTGAGCGCGTAGGTGTGGAAGGGACCGTCCACGGGCAGCACCTCGCCCGTGATGGTGCTGGCCATGTCCGCGAAGTTCGCGAGCGTCGCGGAGGCCGGCGCCACGTCACCCCGGATGGCGTCCTTGAAGGTCTTGCCGTTGTTCAGCGACTCGACGAGCGCGAACTCCTCGCGGCGCTCGTAGAGCAGGTCCGCCAGCTTGCGGATGAGCTTGCCTCGCTCGCGGCCGGTCATCTTCCCCCACGGCCCGGATTCGAAGGCGCGGCGCGCGGCCTTCACCGCGCGGTCCACGTCCGCGGCGGTGCCCGCGGGCACGTCCGCGATCTTCTGGCCGGTGGCGGGATTCACCACCGCGAAGGTGCCCCCTTCGATGGGGTCCACCTGCTGCCCGTCGATGAGCAGCTTGAGCACGGGGAGCTTGGGAGTGAGCGAACGAGCGTCGGTCATGGCGAGGCCTCGGGTGAGCACGGCGCGCGAGCGACCTGGGAGTGGCGGGCACCGGACACGGACGGCTGGACACGGTAGGAATGGGGACATGACGCGGCAACCTGCCCCCATGAAGAACGTCCTCCTGCTGAAAGCCGGCGACGCGGCGACCGCCGTCCAGCTCTCCGTGGGCGACTACGAGCGGTGGTTTCTGCAAACCATTGGACTGTCCGGTCAGCGCTTCGACATCCTCCCCGTGCACAAGGGCGCACCCCTGCCGAAGGACGCGAAGGGCTACGACGCGGTGATGATGACGGGCTCGCCCCTGTCGGTGACGCAGCGCGAGCCGTGGATGGAGCGCGCGGGCGCCTTCATGGTGGAGGCGGGCGAGCAGGGCATCCCCGTCCTCGGCGTGTGCTTTGGTCAACAGCTGCTCGCCGAAGCCTACGGCGGCAAGGTGTCTCGCAACCCCAACGGCCGCGAGACGGGCACCGTGGAGGTGACGCTCTCACCCGAAGGGCGCGCGGATCCGCTGTTCACCGGCCTGCCGGAGCGCTTCGCCGTGCAGGAGACCCACGAGGACATCGTCTCCCGCCTGCCAGAAGGAGTGACGGTGCTCGCGGGCAACGCCAACACCGCGAACCAGGCGCTCGCCTTCCGGAACAACGTGCGCGGCGTGCAGTTCCACCCGGAGATGCCCACGGACGCCATGCGCGCGGTCATCCTCGCCCGCGAGGACGCGCTGGAGTCGCTCGGGCGGGACAAGGGAGTCCCCGAGGGCGAGTACGTCCCCCGGCTGTTGTCCGGCATCACCCCGACGCCGCACGCGCACCGGGTGCTGATGAACTTCCTCGAACACTTCACCTGACCGGACCTTCCGGGTTCGGGCAGCGAGTTGGCGCGCGCCCTAGCTTTGCTCCGTGTTCCAGGACGGCGGTCCACGCTCCGTCCAGGAGGGGCGGGGGCTGGGGATGAATCCGTTCGTGATGCAGTACCGGAAGCTGAAGTGCCAGCTGAAGTACCTGGCCAGCTACGTGGATCTGGATCCACGCGGCAACCAGGTCGTGCGCCGCACGGACTTCAAGCGCTGCCAGAAGCCGGTGCTCCTGCTGCACGGCTTCTTCAGCACGCGCCGCGTCCTGGAGGTGCTGGAGCACCGCCTGCGCCGCGAGGGCTACTGCGTCTGGTCCATCCACCTGGGCGGCACCATGGACCGCTTCAACACGCACCGCATCGACGAGCTGGCGCGCAAGGTCCAGGGCAAGGTGGACCGGCTCTACGAGCGACACCCGGGCATGGGGCCGCTCACCATCATCGGCCACTCCAAGGGCGGCCTCATCGGCACGTACTACGTGAAGCGGCTGGGCGGGGACACGCGCGTGAAGAGCCTCATCACCCTGGGCACGCCGCACCGGGGCACCCGCATGGCCTACCTGGGCTGCGCGACGCTGGGCTGGTTCAGCCGCAGCATGTGGCAGCTCACGCCCACGTCGCGATTCATCAAGGGCCTGAGCGTGGGCGCCTTCCCACGCCACGTGCGGCTCACGTCCATCTACTCGCGCGACGACGTCATCGCGCCCTACCCCTCCTCCGTGCTGGACGTGGGCGGCCAGCCCAACGTCTTCAACGTGGAGCTGTCCGGCGTGGTGCCCCACGGCGAGCTGCTCACGCGCCGGGCCGTGTGGGAGGTCATCCAGCGCGAGCTGGCCCTGGGCTATGCTGACGGCCCCGTGGCCGCACCCGCCGCCACACTTCCGCCCCCTCCCCTTCCGGTGGCCCTGCCCGCCGCCGCCAGCCCCTGACACATGCCCTCGCGCTGGGACCATCTCTTCGACCTCAAGCCCGTCGCCCTCGTGGACCACCTGCTGGACGAGGTGGCGCGGCTGCTCGCCAAGGACCTGGAGTCCTGGCCCCCGCCCGTCCAGGACCTGGACCCCGCCACCCTGGGCGAGTTCGCCCCGCTGTTCCAGGAGGCCACCCGGCGCCCCGACCCGGCCGTCTACACGGAGGCCCTGCGGCTGGCGAAGTGGGACCTGGCCCGCGAGTTCGACGCCTTCGACGACTACGTGCGCAACAAGCGCTACCTGGAGCGGGGCCTGGCCCCCGACGACCGCGTCCCCCTGCTCTTCCTCACCCGCTGGCTCACCGAACAGATGCTGGGCCTGGGAGAGTCCACCCAGGGCCGCATCAAGCGCCCCCTGATGCGCGAGTGCCTGGACCGCCTGGAGCCCCGGCTGGGCGACCGGTCCCGGATGCCCCAGGCCTGAAGCCCGGGCATGCCCCGGGCCGGCCGCCTGCCTTCGTCAGAGGGGGTTCCGGACCCTTGGGGGGCATAGGAGCCGGGGCCTGCCGGAAGCTTTCCGCCGGGAACTTGTCAGGAGGGAGGCCGCTGCCTTAAGCCCGGGTGCATGTCGCAGCCCGTGGAAGCCACCGCCCCCGACGAACGCCGCAAGCGCCTGCTCCTCCTCGCCGGGTTGTGGGTGGCCATCGCGGTGACGCTCTTCGCCCTGCGCTCGGTGGTGATGCCCTTCGCGGGCGCGGCGCTCATCGCGTACCTGGTGCAGCCGCTGGTGGCGCGCATCACCCGGCTGAAGGTGGCCGGCCGCTACGTGCCGCGCTGGGTGGCCATCCTGCTCATCTACGCGGGGTTCTTCCTCGCGGTGTATCTCTTCTTCGTCGCGCTGGTGCCGCAGCTCTACCGCGAGGTGGCGCGCATCAGCCGCGAGATGGCCACCTTCGCCAGCGCGCTCACGCCGGAGCACGTGCAGGGGCTCGCGCAGCGCGCGGAGGAGTGGCTCAACACGTACGGCATCCCCGTGGCCCTGTCGGACCGGGCCATGGAGGGCGCGGCGGCGGGCTCGTCCGGTGGCTTCAGCCTGGCGCTGGACCTGGAGCAGATGCTCACGGACGCGGTGGCGCGCGTGACGTCGCTCGCGAAGGAGAACCTGGCGGACATCGTCAACGTGTCGCGCCACATCGTCACGGAGGTGCTGACCGGCGTCTTCATGCTGTTCTTCATCCTGATGGTCGCCGCGTTCTTCTCCATCGACGCGCAGGCCATCCGCCGCTACTTCGGCACGCTCGTCCCCGCGGAGTTCCTGCCGGACGCGAAGACCCTGGTGGCGCGCATCGACAAGTCGCTGTCCGGCGTGGTGCGCGGACAGGTCACCATCTGCCTGGTGAACGGCGGCCTCACGCTGGTGGGCCTGCTCCTGTTCGGCGTGAAGTTCGCGTTCCTGCTGGCCACCATCGCCACGCTCTTCAGCCTCATCCCCATCTTCGGCACCATCATCAGCTCGGTGCCCATCGTCCTCATCGCGCTGGCGGACGGCTTCCAGAAGGGCGTCGCGCTCCTGCTGTGGATCATCGGCATCCACGCGCTGGAGGCGTACTTCCTCAACCCGAAGATCATGGGCGAGGCCGCGCGCATCCACCCGGTGGTGGTGGCCTTCTCCCTCATCGCGGGCGAGAAGCTCTTCGGCCTCTGGGGCGCGCTGTTCGCGGTGCCGGTGGCCTCCATCGCGGTGGCCTGCTTCGACTACGCGCGCCTCAAGGCGCAGCCGCCCCCGCTGGTGGCCGCGACGCCCCAGCAGGCGGTCGCCTCCACGGACGCCGCCCCCGCGGCCTGAACGACAGGGGCAGCGAAGCGTCAACCGGTGGAAACCGGGGGCTGTCTCCCACTTTCGCCCCTGGCCATCCCGGGGGCGAATGACTAATTCCATGCACGCCTCCGCCTCTGAGGACGTGTGATGCCCCCCAGCCCCTCACCGGCCCCGGACTACCGGAGCCTGTTCGAAGCCGCGCCCAACCCGTACCTGGTGCTGACGCCGGAGTTCGTCATCGTCGGGGTGACGGACGCGTACCTGCGCGCCACGCGGACGCGGCGCGAGGACATCCTGGGCCGCCACATCTTCGACGTCTTCCCGGACAACCCGCGGGACCCACAGGCCAGCGGGGTGACCAACCTGCGCGCGTCACTGGAGCGCGCGGTGAAGACGCGCACCCCGGACGCGATGGCGGTCCAGAAGTACGACATCCCCCGGCCCGACCAGGCCGGCGGCGGGTTCGAGCCGCGCTACTGGAGCCCGCTGAACACCCCGGTGTCCGGCGAGGACGGCGCGGTGCGCTACGTCATCCACCGCGTGGAGGACGTCACCGACTTCATCCGCCTGAAGCACCTGGACGAGGAGCAGAGCCGCCAGCACGCCGAGCTCCGCGCCCGCGCGGACGAGATGGAGGGTGAAATCTTCCGGCGCGCCCAGCAGATTCAAGAGGCCAACCAGCAGCTGCGCGTGGCGAACGAGCAACTGGGCGAGTTGGACAGGCTCAAGTCGGAGTTCTTCGCCAACGTCAGCCACGAGTTCCGCACGCCGCTGACGCTGATGCTGGGCCCCACGGAGGACCTGCTCGCCGGGCGAGCGGGCCCGCTGTCGGACGAGGTCCGCAAGGAGATGGAGCGGGTGCACCGCAACGCCGGGCGCCTGCTCAAGCTGGTGAACGCGCTCCTGGACCTGTCGAAGCTGGAGGCGGGCCCGAAGGAGGAGCGCTTCGCGCCCACGGACCTGGCCGCGCTGACGAAGGACGCGGCGTCCAGCTTCCGCTCCTCCATGGAGCGCGCGGGCCTCAAGCTGACGGTGGACTGCCCTCCCCTGTCCCAGCCCGTCTACGTGGCGCCGGACCTGTGGGAGCAGATCGTCCTCAACCTGGTGTCCAACGCGTTCAAGTTCACGCTCCAGGGAGACATCACGCTGCGCCTGCGCGAGCACGGGCAGCGGGTATCGCTGGAGGTGGAGGACACCGGCTCGGGCATCCCCGCGCACGAACTGCCCCGCCTCTTCGAGCGCTTCCACCGCGTGACGGGCTCGCCGTCGCGCACGGTGGAGGGCAGCGGCATCGGGCTCGCGCTGGTGCAGGAGTTCGCCAGGCTGCACGGCGGCACCGTGTCCGCGAGCAGCACCGAGGGCGAGGGCAGCACCTTCCGCGTGGAGCTGCCCCTGGGCCATGAGCACCTGCCGCAGGAGCGCATCCGCACCACCGCCCGGCCGCGCTCCGCGGCGCGCGAGGCCACGTCGGCCTACGTCGAGGAGGCGCTGCTGTGGAGCAGCGCGAAGCCCAAGGACCGCACGCAGTCCTCGCACCACCAGCACCCGTCGTCCGCGGACGGCCACGCGGGGGCCCCGGCGCCCCGCGAGCGCATCCTGCTGGTGGACGACAACCGGGACATGCGCGACTACATCCAGCGCGTGCTGTCCGCCGAGTACGACGTGGAGGTGGCGACGGACGGCCAGAAGGGCCTGGAGGCCGCGCTGGTCCGGCCACCGGACCTGGTGCTGTCGGACGTGATGATGCCGAAGCTGGACGGCATGGGCCTGCTGCGGGCCCTGCGCGCCGCGCCCACCACGCGAGAGCTGCCCATCCTGCTGTTGTCCGCGAAGGCCGGAGAAGAGGCCACGGTGCAGGGCCTGGCGTCCGGCGCGGACGACTACCTGGTGAAGCCCTTCTCCGCGGGCGAACTGCTCGCACGCATCGCGTCCAACCTGAAGCTCGCGAGGATGCGCGGGGAGATGGCCAACGAGCGCGCCCGCGCGGAGAACCTGACGGAAGCCCTGCGCGCCCGCGACGACTTCCTCTCCGTGGCGGCGCACGAGCT
This sequence comes from Corallococcus sp. AB032C, assembly GCF_003668935.1. Lineage (NCBI taxonomy): Bacteria > Pseudomonadati > Myxococcota > Myxococcia > Myxococcales > Myxococcaceae > Corallococcus > Corallococcus sp. AB032C. The sequence continues at coordinate 57,086 of NZ_RAWP01000034.1, forward strand.
GCGCACGCCCCTGGCGGCCTTCCAGCTGCACCTGGAGCTGGTGGAGCGCGGCCTGGGCAAGGATGCTCCGCCCAAGGCCCTGGAGCGCCTGAAGCAGGCGCGGTCCTTCATCCGCCGGCTGGCGATGCTCGTGGACGTGCTGATGGACGTGTCGCTCATCACCAGCGGCCGGCTGAAAATCATCCGCACGGACGTGGACCTGGGTGACCTGCTGGTGGAGGTGACGCGCTTCGCTGAAGAAGAAGCGCGCCGTGACGGCACGCCTCTCACCGTGGACGTGAAGGGCCCGGTGATGGGCACCTTCGACCCGTCACGCATCTCGCAGGTGGTGCACAACCTGGTCGCCAACGCGCTGAAGTTCGGCCGGGGCCGTCCGGTGGACGTGACGCTGCAGCCGGATGGAGAGGTCGTGCGCCTGTCCGTGGTGGACCACGGCATTGGCATCAAGCCGGAGGACCGCGAGCGCATCTTCGACCGCTTCGAGCGCGCCGTGTCCACGCACCACTACGGCGGCCTGGGCCTGGGGCTCTGGGTGTCGCGTCAGGTGGTGGAAGCGCACCAGGGCCGCATCGACGTGGAGGACACGCCGGGCGGCGGCACCACCTTCCGCGTGACGCTGCCCTTGAGGGACCCGCCGGTGGACATGGCCACCGGGCTGGCCAGCTGAAGCAGCACGTGCGGCCGCCCGCTACTGGCAGGCGGCGGCGCAGCGCGCGTTGCGGCACGTGGGGATGCACCGGCCGCAGTCCACGCTGTTGGGATTACACGTCCCGTCGCACCGCACGCCGGTGCAGTCCGGCCCCACGTCGCGGTGGGTGATGGCGGTGCCCTCACCACAGCACGCGTTCGCGACGCAGTCCGAGTCGTCGTAGCAGACCTGACTGGAGAGCACCGGTGGGGTGTCTCCCATGGGCAGGTCCTCCACCCCCAGGTCGCATCCCGCCAACAGCCCCGGGGTGAGGCCCGCGACAGCGCGGGCGACAAGAAGAGGGAGGCGGGCACGACGCATGGGGGGCTCCTTGGGCCGGAAGGGAACTACCGGTTCATCGAGCCCAGGAACTCCGCGTTCGCCGCCGTCGGACGCATGTGCTTGAGCACGAACTCCATCGCGTCGATGGGGGTGAAGGGGTGGAGCACCTGGCGCAACGCCGTAATGCGCACCAGGTCCGACTGAGACAAGAGGAGCTCCTCCTTGCGGGTACCGGATTTGTTGATGTCGAGCGTTGGGAAGATGCGCTTCTCCATCAACTTCCGGTCCAGGACGATTTCGGAGTTACCCGTGCCCTTGAACTCCTCGAAAATCACTTCGTCCATGCGGCTGCCGGTGTCGATGAGCGCCGTGCCGATGATGGTGAGGCTGCCGCCCTCTTCGATGTTGCGGGCCGCGCCGAAGAAGCGCTTGGGCTTGTGGAGCGCGTTGGCGTCCACACCGCCGGAGAGAATCTTGCCGGACGCGGGCACCACCGTGTTGTAGGCGCGCGCCAGACGGGTGATGGAGTCCAGCAGGATGCAGACGTCGTACTTCTGCTCGACCAGGCGCTTGGCCTTGTCGATGACCATCTCCGCCACCTGCACGTGGCGCGTGGCGGGCTCGTCGAAGGTGGAGGACACCACCTCGCCGCGCACGCTGCGCTCCATGTCCGTCACTTCCTCCGGGCGCTCGTCCACGAGCAGCACGATGAGGTAGACGTCCGGGTGGTTGCGGCTGATGGCGTGCGCGATGTTCTGCAGCAGCACCGTCTTGCCGGCCTTCGGAGGCGCCACGATGAGACAGCGCTGGCCCAGACCAATGGGGCAGAACATGTCGATGATGCGCGTGGTCATCTCCGACGACTCGTGCTCCAGCTTGAGCTTGCGCGTCGGATAGAGCGGCGTGAGGTTGTCGAACAGGATGCGCTCGCGCGCCGCGTCCGACATGGGGTCCGCGAAGTTGACCTTGTCCACCTTCTGCAGCGCGAAGAAGCGCTCGCCCTCGCGGGGCTGGCGGATGGGGCCCGTCACGGTATCGCCGGGCCGCAGGTTGAAGCGGCGCACCTGCGACGGCGACACGTAGATGTCGTCCGGGGACGGCTGGTAGTCGCTGTCCGCGCTGCGCAGGAAGCCGAAGCCGTCGCTGAGCAGCTCCAGCACGCCTTCCGCGTGGACCTCGAAGCGCTTGTCGGCGATGCCGCCCAGCAGCGCGAAGATGAGGTCCTGCTTCTTCAGACCCTGGTAGCCCTCGATGCCCGTGTCGTGGGCCATCTTCGCCAGGTCGACGATCTTCATCCGCTTCAGGTCATTGAGCCGGATGACCTGCATCGGGGTGCCGTCGCGCTCGACCTCCGTGATGGCGGGGCCTTCCGCGGACTCCTGCGGGGCGGCCGGAGCGGCCTCCTCGGCGGGCGTCTCCTCTTCCGTACCGCGCAGCTCCTGGAGCTCGTCGTCGCGCACGGGACGGGAGATGGGAGTGAGCACCGGACGGGGCGCTTCCGCGACGACCTCGGGGGCCTCGGCCTCCTCGGCGGGAGCCTCTTCACGACGAGCCGGCGCACGACGCGTCCGGGGAGCGGGCTTCTCCGCCTCCTTCGCCGCCGCGCGCTTGCGCCGGGGCTTCTCCTCGGTGAACACCGGCTGGACTACCTTCTCTCGGGGGGAACGGGCTTTGGCCATGACGGTCTGCGTACGGAAGTAGGGGGGGGAAGCGCCCGAAGGCTCGGGCAGGCTGTACGCGGGACGGCGATCCGTCCGCGCGGCGCTCGGAAGCACCTTCCAGGGGGCAGCACCACCCAAGTCCTGGGAACGGACCGGAGGGCGCGTGGGCCTGTGGTTGGGAAGAGACGGCGCCGGGGGAACCCCTGCGCCAGGAACCGCGCTGGAAACTATTGACCGACTCCAGAGCTGTCAAGGCATCCGTGCCTGGCTCTGTCCCGTTTTTCAGGGGGTTGCACTGGAGGGTGGGGGTATTGCGAACAGGGAATCCGCTATGTAACTGAAATTCTGGCCTAATGGGGCGGCGGATGCGCTCTCTTGCCGTGAACACGCGTCCCCGGGTTCCCCTTCCCGAGCGCGTGGAGCGGCCCTGTCAGGTGGTGCCGGTAGAGTGCTCCTCCTCCAACGCGGGGCGTGCGCAACTGGCCGCGCCCCTGAATTGGGGTAAGGACACACCCCGTGGACACCTTCCCGAAAGCCGAAGCCCGCGCCCGAGCGCTCCGTCAGGAGCTGGCCCACCACAACCACCGCTACTACGTGCTGGACGCGCCGGAAATCAGCGACGCCCAATACGACACGCTGATGCGTGAGCTCCAGGGGCTGGAGGAGAAGTACCCCCAGCTGATGACGCCGGACTCGCCCACCCAGCGCGTGGGCGGCGCGGCGGTGGAGGACTTCGGGCAGGTGGTGCACACCACGCAGATGCTGTCGCTGGCGAACATCTTCGATGACGCCGGGCTCACGGAGTTCGACGACCGCATCCGCAAGCTGACGGGCCTGTCGCAGGTGGGCTACGTGTGCGAGCCCAAGCTGGACGGCCTGGCCATCTCCCTGCGCTTCGAGGACGGCCGCTTCGTGCAGGGCGCCACGCGCGGCGACGGCACCACCGGCGAGGACGTCACGGGCAACCTGCGCACCATCAAGAGCCTGCCCCTGGAGCTGTTCCCCCAGGACGGCGTGAAGGTGCCCAAGCGGCTGGAGGTGCGCGGCGAGGTCTTCATCCGCAAGGAGGACTTCCGCAAGCTCAACGAGAAGCGCGAAGAGGCGGGCGAGTCGCTCTTCGCCAACCCGCGCAACGCCGCCGCGGGCAGCCTGCGCCAGTTGGACCCCAAGGAGACCGCCGCCCGGCCCCTGTCCGTCTACCTGTACGAATGCGTGCCCGGCGACGGAGTGCCCGCCTTCAAGACGCACACGGAGAAGCTGGAGCACCTGAAGACGCTGGGCCTGCCCATCAACCGCTACCAGCACGCGGACGGGGCGGACGGCGTGCGCCAGCGCTACGACGAGTCCCTGAAGGGCCGCCACGCCCTGCCCTTCGAAGTCGACGGCATGGTGGTGAAGGTGGACGACGAGGACCTGCGCCGCCGCCTGGGCCAGGTGTCCAAGAGCCCGCGCTGGGCGGTGGCCTACAAGTTCCCGCCGGAGGAGGAGTCCACCACGGTGGACGACATCGGCATCCAGGTGGGCCGCACGGGCGCGCTCACGCCGGTGGCGCACCTGAAGCCGGTGAAGGTGGGCGGCGTGACGGTGTCGCGCGCCACGCTGCACAATGAAGACGAGCTGCGCCGCAAGAACGTGCGCAAGGGCGACACCGTCTTCGTGCGCCGCGCGGGCGACGTGATTCCGGAGATCGTCTCCGTGGTGCTGTCCAAGCGCCCGGAGGACTCCCAGCCCTTCACCTTCCCCACCCACTGCCCGGTGTGCGGCGCGGTGGCGGCCAAGGACGAGGACGGCGCCATCATCCGCTGCACGGGCGCGTCCTGCCCCGCGCAGTTGGTGGAGAAGGTGCGCCACTTCGCCAGCCGCCTCGCCCTGGACATTGAAGGCCTGGGGGACAAGCTGGCCATGCAGTTGGTCACCTCCGGTCAGGTGAAGGCGTTCGCGGACCTGTTCGCGCTCACCCGGGACTCGCTGCTCAAGCTGGAGCGCATGGGAGAGAAGAGCGCGGACAACCTGCTGGCCTCCATCGCGGGCAGCAAGGACACCACCCAGCGCCGCTTCCTGTATTCGCTGGGCATCCGCCACGTGGGCGACTCCACGGCGCGCGCCCTGGCGGAGTCCTTCCCGGAGGTGAAGTCGCTCTTCACGGCCAGCCTGGAGGACATCAGCCGGGTGAAGGACGTGGGCCCGGTGATGGCGCAGGTCATCCACACCTTCTTCCAGGAGCCCCAGAACCAGGCCGCCATCCAGGCCCTCCTGGACGCGGGAGTCCACCCTGCCCCCCCGGCGGTCGCCACGGGCGGCCCCTTCGTGGGCAAGACGGTGGTGCTCACCGGCACCATGGAGCGGCTTGCGCGCGAGCAGGCCAAGGAGGAAATCGAACGGCGCGGCGGTAAGGTCTCCGGAAGTGTCTCGCGCAAGACCGATTTCGTCGTCGCCGGCGAGGACGCGGGTACCAAGCTGAAGAAGGCGCAGGAATTGGGCGTAAGAATCCTGGATGAGCAGGCGTTCCTGAAGCTGCTAGAAGGGGATGCCAGAGCATGAGGCCAGAGGCATGAGCACGCAGCGCCGGGTGACCCTGCGCATCGAGGGCACGGTCCAGGGCGTCTCCTATCGGGAGAGCGCCCGCCATGAGGCGCTGCGCCTCGGCCTGTCCGGCTGGGTGCGCAACCGGAGCGACGGCTCCGTGGAGGCCACGGTGGAAGGCGAACCCGGCGCACTGGAAGACTTCATCCGCTGGTGTCACACGGGTCCCCGCCTGGCGCGCGTCACGGACGTGGCGCGCACGGACGGGCAGTCCTCTGGCGAATTCCGCACCTTCACCGTGGAGCGCACATCATGACGCCCTACGCGCTGGCTTCCCTGCCGGCCATGCTGGGCATCCGGTCCGGCACCAAGGTTTCCGTCATCAACCCCCCGCGGGGCTTCGTGCAGAAGCTCAACCCGCTGCCGGACGGGGTGGAGTTCCTCGTCACGGCCCAGACGGGGCTGGACGTCATCCTCTTCTTCACCTCCGACGCCACGGAGCTGGTGCAGCGGCTGCCCGCGCTGTCGCGCGCCACCACCCTCAACGGCGGCATCTGGGTCTGCTGGCCCGCCGGCGAGGGCGTGAAGACGCGCCTGTCCGAGGACTTCGTGCGCCAGGCGGCGCTCGACATCGGCCTGGTGGACAACAAAATCTGCATCATCGACGAGACCTGGACCGGCCTGCGGCTGGTGCGGCGTCCGCGCGGGAAGCTGGACAAGCCGGAAGGGCGCAAGCAGGCCCCCGCCCAGGCCTGAACGTCCGTTTCCGAGCGCCCGTGCACCCGGCGAGCGGGCCCGCCCTCCATCTGCCCGACAGTGGATGAACGGGCGCATCGGGCCTTTACACACCTGGAGGGGCGTGGAAAACTCTCCGTGTTTCTGGGTGGTTGTGTGACGCCCCGCGTTGGCGGGACATCAGGCCCAGGCAGGAATTTCGACGGGTTGCGCTTCCGGTTTCCTCCGGATGCCCCTGCTGCTCCGGGGCCCCCAGACACCCCCCCAAGGTGGCCCACGTGACGGGCACCGACCGGGTGTGGAAGAGGGGGCGGACGGCACGGGCGTGGTGGAAGCCTCGAGCGCGTGAAGAGAAGCAGCCCCGCCCGGCACGGTGCCGGTCGCAATGCGGGGCGACATGAACTCGGAGGAGCAGGCGGCGATGTCCTCGGCCCCCACCCAGGTGTTGCGTTCTCCCTCCGGGTCTACCGGAAGGCGTCCACACGCCGGGGGGCTGCTGGCCGCCTCTCCCCTCGCGGCGTGCTCGGAGGTGTGGCGTCTCGCCGCCTCCCGTCCGGTGAGGTCCCCCCTACCGCGCGCGCTACCAGGATTCATCCATGAGCAGTGTGCTCGTCATCAATGCCGCGGGTCGGGAGACCCGGGTCGCCCTCGTCGAGGGCGGCCATATCGCGGAGTTCTACCTCGAGCGTAAGAAGGACAAGGGCGTCGTCGGAAACATCTACAAGGGTCGCGTCGTCCGGGTGCTCCCGGGCATGCAGGCGGCCTTCGTGGACATCGGGTTGGAGAAGGCCGCCTTCCTGTACGTCAGCGACGTCGTCTACGACCCGGACTTCGCCCGCGCGCAGTTCGAGTTGACCGAGGGCGAGCACGAGGACGCCCCGGAGGTCCCCACCGAATCCGAGGCCGACGCCGTGGAGTTCGCGGCCGCCAACGTCCCGGACGCCACGCACGCGCTGCCCGCTGGCACGGAAGCCCCCACGGGCGCTCCGGAGCCGGTGCTGGCGCACGACGGCGCGCTGGCGCTGGACGTCCAGCCCCAGTCCGCCCCCGCGGAGGCGTCGCCCGAGGCCGTGAAGCCGGCTCCGGAGTCCGCCCCAGCCCCGGTGGAGGCCCAGGCCGCTCCTGAATCCGTGGGCGTCATCGTGGAGACCCCGGCCGAAGGCGCCACGCAGGAGTCCCCGGTCGAGGTGTCCACCGCCGCCGTGGCGGTGCCGCTGACGGAGAACGGCACGCCTCCGGTGGAGGCCCCCGCGGTGGTGCAGGAGACGCCCGCCGAGAGCGCCACCGTCGCCGCCATCGCCGAGTCCGGCGTGGCGCCCGCGACGGACAGCGCCGCCGAGCCGCCGCCGCACGCGGCCGCCCTGGGCGAGCTCATCCCCTCCCCCGCCGCCGACGCCCGTCCCGCCGAGGTCTCCGGCGAGCGCCGCACGCCGCGTGAGGCGCGCGAGGCCCGTGAGCCGCGCAACCGGGAGGGCCGCGAGAAGGACAAGGACAAGGACAAGCGCCGCCAGGAGCCGCCCCGCCGCGAGAAGCGCGACGAGGAGAAGGAGAAGCCCAAGCAGCGCAAGACGGACAAGATTGAAGACCTGCTGAAGGTGGGCCAGGAGGTGGTGGTCCAGATTTCCAAGGACCCCATCGGCACGAAGGGCGCCCGGCTCACCTCGCACATCTCCATCCCCGGCCGTCACCTGGTGTTCATGCCCACGGTGGACCACGTGGGCATCAGCCGCCGCATCTCCAACGAGAAGGAGCGCCGCCGGCTGCGTGACATCGTGGACCGGCTGCGGCCGCCCGGCACGGGCTTCATCGTGCGCACCGTGGCGGAGAACGTTCCCCAGGAGAAGCTGGAGAGCGACATCCGGTTCCTCATCGAGGTGTGGAACCAGGTGGTGCGCCGCAACGAGAAGCGCGGCGGACCGGGCCTGCTGCACCCGGACCTGGACCTCATCCTGCGCGCCACGCGCGACCTGTTCGCCCACGACGTGGAGAAGCTGGTCGTGGACGACGCGGAGGAGTACGAGCGCATCCAGGGCTTCGTCACCGCGCAGGACCCGGCGCTGCGCGACCGCGTGGTGCTGCACGAGACGGACGAGCCCGTCTTCGACGCCTACGGCATCGAGCAGGAGCTGCAGCGCGCCACCCAGCGCAAGGTGTGGCTGAAGAGCGGCGGCTACCTGATCATCGACCAGGCGGAGGCGCTCACCGCCATCGACGTCAACTCGGGACGCTACGTCGGCAAGAAGAGCCTCGAGGAGACCATCACCAAGATCAACGTCGAGGCGGCCAAGGAGATCGTCTACCAGCTCCGGCTGCGCAACATCGGCGGCATCATCATCTGCGACTTCATCGACATGGAGAAGGCGCAGAACCGCGACAAGGTCTTCAAGTCGCTGCAGGAGGCGTTGGGCCGGGACAAGGCCAAGACGAACGTGCTGCGCATCTCCGAGCTGGGCCTGGTGGAGATGACGCGCAAGCGCGTGCGCGAGTCCATTGGCCGCGTGCTGCACGAGGACTGCCCGTACTGCGACGGCAAGGGCTTCGTGAAGACGGCCACCACGGTCGCGTACGAAATCTTCCGGGAGATCCGCCGCGAGGCGCCGGGCTACAAGGACTCCACGCTCGTCATCAACTGCAACGCGGAGGTCGCGCGGCTGCTGCAGGGCGAGGAGCGCAACGAGCTGCGGCACCTGATGGACCGCTACAACAAGTCCATCCAGGTGAAGGCGCAGCAGAACTACCACCGCGAGCAGTACGACATCTACGGCCGGTCGGCCACGGGCCCCGAGCACAAGGTGGCCTCGTCGCCGGGCTCCGGTGACGGCGAGCTGGCGATGCAGCAGCGCCGCCCGGAGAGCAACTACGGCGGCGGCGGCCGTCAGGACCAGGGCCGGCGGGGCGGTGGCCGGGACCGTGAGCGCGGCGGCGGTGAGAACCGTGGCGGCGCGGAGAGCCGTGGCGGCGCGGAGAGCCGTGGCGGCGCGGAGAGCCGTGGCGGGGAACGCGGAGGCGAGCGCGGCGGCGGTGACCGTCGCGAGGGCCGCCGTCCCGAGCGCGGCGGTGACCGCAGCCGGGGTGGCGACCGTGAGCGTCGCGGCGGTGGCGAGGGCCGTGGCGGCGAGCGGTCCGAGCGCGGAGGCGGCTCCGGCGGTGGCCACAACAGCGGCAATGGTGGCAATGGCGGCGGCGCGCCTCCCGAGGCGTCCGGCGGGGGCTCGTCCGAGCCGTCCAGCGGGAGCAGCGAAGGCTGAGCGCTCGAGTGACACCGGGCCCTTGAGTCCGGACCGTGAGTGACCGCGAAGGCCCGGTGGGTAAATCCCGCCGGGCCTTCTGCATTGGAGCTGGAACACGGCCCCCCGCATGGTGACCGACCAGGCGGTCGAGGTCCGTGCATGTGCTGACAACGTCCGCTCTGGCGGGGTGGGAGGGCTGGTTCAGCGGGGCGGGGTTTGGCTACGGTGGCACTTCCACTCCGGGGGTGTCGTCGAGTCCCCGGCCCATCTGAATCGCCTGGGATGAACCGCTCGCCTTCGCGCCTTCGCACGCTGCTTGACTCCCGCGCCCCGGCAGCACCGGGCTGGAAGCCCACCGGGAGGGAGCCGTGAGGCTCCGGAAGCTGTCCTGGCGCGCGCGGCGCTCGCTGGTGCGTGCACGGGCCTGGGCGGTCCAGACAGCGGCCCGCGTGTGGGCGCCCATCGGGGCCACGTCAACGGGCCGCTTCGCGGCGGACATCTTCTTCGCGGGGCGCACCGTGGCGCGCGGCTTCATGGGCGAGAACCTGCGCCTGCGCGCCGCCGCGCTCACGTACATCAGCATGTTCTCGCTGGTGCCGCTGCTGACCGTGGGCATCGTGCTCTTGCGCACGCTCCACCAGGATCAGTTCCAGCGGAAGCTGCGCTTCGTCATCTCCGAGGTGCTCGCGCCGGGGGTCAGCGAGGAGTCCGCCACCCTGCTCGACCGGTTCCTGCACCCGGGCGACTCCATCGCGGTGGGAAGCGTGGGCTTCCTCGCGGTGCTGTTGTCTGCGGGCTCGCTGCTGCGCCACATCGACGGCGCGGTGAACGAGCTGTGGGGCATCCGGCGCCAGCGCCCGTGGCTGACGCGCCTGTCCATCTACGCGGGCCTGTTGCTGCTGGGCCCCATCTTCCTGGCCATCTCCTTCTCCGGCACGGGCCGGGTCCGCGTGCTGCTGCAGACCTACGCCCCCTCCGCGCCGTTCTTCATCGGGGTGGGCACCACGCTCATCGCCATGGGCAGCCTGACGCTGCTGTACCTCTGGACGCCCTACGCCCACGTGCGCGTGCGCTCGGCGCTGGCGGGCGGGCTGGTGGCCGGCCTGGGCTGGACGCTGGCGAAGCAGGTGTACGCCGAGTTCGCCGCGCGCAGCTTCCTCTACAACCCCCTCTACGCGTCGCTGGGCGCCCTGCCCCTGTTCCTCGCCTGGGTGTACGTCAGCTGGCTGGTGATGCTGTTCGGCGCCCGGCTGTCCTACGCGGTGGAGCACGTCTCCTTCCGCGACTCGCTCTTCGCCTTCGGCACCCACCCGCGCGCACACGAACTGGTGGCCGCGCGCGTCGCCCAGGACGTCACCCTGTGCTGGGTGGATGGCCGCACCCCGCCACTGCCCCGGGAACTGGCCACGCGGCTGCGCGTGCCGGAGTCGCTGGTACACGAGGTGGTGGACCGCATGGTGGATGCCCGCCTGCTGGAGCGGGGCCGGCGGGGTGGCCTGCGCCCCACGCGGGACCCCGCGGAAATCACGCTCGCCGACACCACGCTCGCCGTGCACGGGGTGATGATCACCGGCGGCCCCGATACCTGGACGGGCCCCAAGGCCCCCGGCTTCGAACAGTTCGAGCCCCTGTTCCAGGCGGCCGACTGTGCCGGGGTCGACCTGCTGCGCCGCACCCGGTGGCTGGACCTGGTGACGCCGCTGCGCCCGGGGCTGGTCGCCCCGCCCGCTCCCGAGGCCCCCAAGGCAGCGGCCAGCAGCGGAAATCCGTAACGTTTTTAGAGGGTTGGAAGGCCACCCGGCTTGCAAGGAGGAGGTGTTCTGTTATGTATTCGGGTCTCGACAACGGGCCAGAGAGCCCTGTCACCAAGGGGTCACGGGGTTTGCGGGAGCGTCCGATGCTCAAGTCTGATCTGATCAACATCCTCGTTGCCAAACGAGGCGTGACCCAGAAGCAGGCGGAGGCGACCATCGAGACGATCTTCGAGTCGATGAAGGACGCCCTCTGCCGCGGGGAGAACATCGAGATCCGCGGGCTTGGCGCCTTCCACGTGAAGAACTACCAGGGCTACCAGGGCCGCAACCCGAAGACGGGCCAGGTCATCCCGGTGAAGCCCAAGCGCGGCCTGCTCTTCCGCACGGGCAAGGAGCTGCGCGACCGGGTCAACCGCCCCGCGCCGCTGCAGGCCCAGTCGGACCTGCCGCCCTCCTCCGAGTTCAAGGGCAGCAGCGGCACCGGCACCCTCTAGGCTTCACCGCCCCACGGCGACCGGCGCCAGCCGGCCGATGGGGCGAATCTGCAGGTCCCCGTCCAGTTCGCCGTAGGTGAGCACCGCCACGTCCGGGAACGGGCCCTCGCACAGCTTGCGCAGCGGCCGACGGATGTCCGGAGCCGTGAGCAGCACCGCCCGGCCCCCGTTGGCGATGACTCGCACCCCTTCCAGGATCTCCATGATGCGCTCCGGCTCCGGCGCGAGCCCCCGGGGACCGCTGGCGCGCAGCACCTCCTCCACCTCCGGGTCCACGAGGTACGCGTATAGCGGGCCCGTGGGCGCGAACTGGTGGCTCAGGTAGCGGTGCAGGGCCTGACGGCAGCGCTCGGCGAGGGCCGTGGCGTCGCCTTCGGTGGTGGGCGCCACGAGCGCCTCCAGGATGGCGCGCAGGTCTCTGATGCTCACCTGCTCCTGCACGAGCCGCCGCAGCACGTCCACCAGCAGCGGCAGCGGCACCTTCTGGAGCGCTTCCTTCACCAGCACGGGCGACTGGGCCTCCAACCCCTCCAGCAGTCCCTGCACCTCCTGGAGTCCCAGCAGCGCGGCGGCGCGCAGGCGCAGCACGGCCCGCAGGTGGTCCGCGATGAGCTCCGAGGGCTTGCGCACCGGCACCTGGGCCAGCTCCAACCGGGAGCGGGCTCCCTCCCCCACGCGGCTGATGGGCCGCCCGCTGGAGGGCTCCACCGCAGCTTCCGCCTGGACCTCCAGGAAGGCCAGCTCGCTGGGAGGAACGAGCGCGTACAGGGCGCCGGGCTGCACCACGCCGCCACCGGCGGGCACTTCGTCCAGGAGGATGCGGTACTCGCCCGGGCCCAGGTAGGCGGCGTGGGTCCGCACCCGGATGCCAGGGATGCGCACGCCCAGTTCGAAGAACAGCTCGTCGCGCACGGCGTTGAGCACGGTGTGAACGAAGGCGCCTCCATCGGCCTCCGCGAGCGGTGTCAGCTGCGCGGACAGGTCCAGCGTGAGCGGCGTCACCCCGACGGGGGCCTTCGCGCTCTCCGGCGGCTTGCCCGCGGCTCCGGCGGGCACCGCGGATTCCGGGGAGGCGCCATCCTTCGACGGTGACTTCTCCGGCGCCTGGCCCTTGCGCCGCAGCGAATACCCGAGCCCACCGAGGCCCGCCGCCAGCGCGAGGAAGGTCAGGTGCGGCATGCCCGGCATCAAGGCCAGCGCGACGCACAGGCCCGCGACGGTGAGCAAGGTGCGGAAGTCGCCGAAGAACTGGGAGCCGATCTCCGCCCCGAGTGAGTCCTCTTCCTTCTCCGACGCCACCCGCGTGACGACGAGGCCCGCGGCCACCGCGATGCACAGCGAGGGCACCTGGGACACGAGCCCGTCTCCGATGGCGATAAGGGCGAAGGTGGCGGCGGCCTCGGAGAAGGACTGGCCGTTCTGCAACACGCCGATGAGGGTACCACCCAGCAGGTTCACCGCGACGATGACCAGGCCCGCGATGACGTCCCCCTTCACGAACTTCATCGCGCCGTCCATGGCTCCGAACATCTGGGACTCGCGCTCCAGGTCGCGCCGCCTGCGCCGGGCCTGGGTCTGGTCGATGGCACCCGCGCGCAGGTCCGCGTCGATGGACATCTGCTTGCCGGGCATGGCGTCCAGAGTGAAGCGGGCGGACACCTCCGCGACCCGCTCCGCGCCCTTGGTCACCACCAGCAACTGCACCAGCGTGAGGATGGCGAACACCACCGCGCCCACCACGTAGTCGCCTCGCACCACGAACTCGCCGAAGGCCTGGATGACCTCACCCGCGTGGCCCTCGGAGAGCGCCAGCCGAGTGGACGAGACGTTGAGCGACAACCGGAACAGCGTGGTGAAGAGCAACAACGTGGGGAACGACGTCACCCGCAGCGCGTCCTTCGCGTTCAGCGCGGCGACCAGCAGCGCCACCGCCGCGGCCAGGTTCACCGCGAGCCCCATGTCGAGGAGCCACGCCGGCAGTGGGATGATGAGCGCCCCCAGCACCGCCGCCATCGCCACCGCGAGCACGACTTCCGAGGACTGACGGGCCTTCAGCAAGACCTTCAGGAAGGGGGGCATCACGTCTGTCTCCGTGGACGGTCGTCCGGCTCGCGAAGCTCCATCGCGGTCCGCAACACGACGGCCGCCGCCTGGTACAGCTCTTCGGGGATGGACTCCCCGACGTCGAAGTGGATGAGGCTGCGGGCCAGCGGCACGTCCCGAAGTACGGGGATGCCCTGCAGGCGCGCCTCCTCCTTGAGCGCGAGCGCGTCCTGTTCGCGGCCCTTGGCCACGAGGTAGGGCGCGTCGCATTCGCCCGCGTCGTAACGGAGCGCGACCGCGATGTGCGTGGGGTTGACGATCACGGCGGTGGCCTTCTGCACTCCACGTGCCGGACCGCCCTGCGCCAGTTGGCGATGCAGGGCGCGCCGCTGCCCCTTGTGCCGCGGGTCGCCCTCGCTCTCCTTGTGCTCCCGTTTGACCTCTTCGCGGGTCATCATCAGCTCGCGCCGGTGACTGCGACGGGCGAGCGCGTAGTCCACGGCACCGCACCCCAACACCACCCACGCCAGTCGCGTCACCAGCGCCGCCAGCCGGCCGAGCAGGAACTCCATGCCCTGGGTTCCATCGAGCCATGCGGTCCGCAAGGCATCGGGGCCGACCGCTTCCACCTCGTTCCAGACGATGAGGCCCAGCAGCGCCGCCACGAGCAGCGCCTTGCCCAGCTCGACCAATGGCCGGACGCTGAAGAGGCGCTTGAGGCCCGCGGCGGGGTTGATGCGCTCGAGCTTCGGCGCGGCATGGCGAGCGTCCATTTCGAAGCCCACGGTGGCCACGGAGACCGCCAGAGAGGCCGCGAGCGCTCCGCCCAAGGCAGGGCCGCACAGCCGGGCGGCGACCCAGGCCCCCTCCTCCCACGCGCCAGCGGCGGTCTGTTCCAACATCAAATGCGCGGTCCAGTCCCTCAGCCGAGCAAAGCCATCTGGCGCGAACGCGATGAAGCCCAGCAGCCCGCCCAGCGTCGTCGCGCTGGAGGTCAACATCCGGCTGCGCGGAAGCTGGCCCTTGCGCCGGGCCTCTCGCATCCGTTTCGCGGTGGGCTGCTCCGTCTTCTCGCCGCTCATCGGGAGACCTCGCCCAGCAGTGCCAACGCGCCCTCCGTCGAGGCCACGCCCGCGAGAAGCCGCTCACACAGCAGGCCCACGCCCAGCCACAGCAGCGCGCCGCCTCCGAGGATGCGCAGCGGAGCCCCCAGCTCCTGGAGGTTCACCTGGGCCGCGGCCCTCGATGCCATGCCCAGGAAGCAGTCCACCGCGAGCGATGCAGCCGCCACCGGGGCGCCCACCGCGAGTCCCGTGGCCATGGCGCCGCCCACCATCACCACCACGTGCAGGGCCGAGGCCTCCGTGGGCACGAAGGCCCCCAGTTGAACCACGCCGAAGCCGCGCAGCAGGGCGGAGAGCACCACGGGGAACAGCGCGCCCGACACCACTCTCGCCACCAGCAGGTGGTACAGCGCGTCTCCCGTGGCCGACTCACGGCTTCCGGCCTGCGGCAGGCTCGCCTCCGCGGAGGTCCCCCGGAACAGGTCGATGAACCGGCCACTCATCCTCGCCGCGTCGAAGGGCAGCGCGGCCACGAGCCCCACGGAGACACCGTAGGCCAGCTCACGCACCACGAGCGCCGCCATCACCACCGGCGTCTCCACCGTGCCGCTGAACTCCACGCCCGCCTCGACGTGCAGGAAGAGCGAGAGCGCGAGCACCAGGCCCAGCCGGACCGTCGTCGGCGCGGCCTGGCCCCCCAACAATGGACAGAGGAACGCGATGGGCACGAGCCTCGCCGCGCACAGCGCCACCGCGACCACGTGTGGTCCCAGGGCGAGGAGCTGTTCGCCCAACGCCGCTGGGTTCACAGCGCCACCTCCGCGATGAGCATGAGGAGGTGCTGGGTGAAGCGCGTGAGCTGTCCGGCGATCCACGGCCCCGCCAGCACCAGGGACAGCACCGCCGCGCACAGCTTGGGCACCACCGACAGCGTGGTCTCCTGCAGCTGGGTCGTTGCCTGGAAGAGGCTCATCAGGAAGCCCACCAGCAGGCTCGCGCCAATGGGCGGCAACGAGGCGAGCACCATCAACAGCAGGGCTTCGCGCCCCAGGGTGAGCAGGACGTCCTGGCTCATGGCGTCACCGGTAGCCGAGGATGAGTCCCCGCGCGAGCAGGGCCCAGCCATCCACGGCGACGAAGAGGAGGATCTTGAAGGGCAGGCTCACCTGGCCCGGCGACAACGTCTGCATGCCCAACGCGAGCAACACGTTGGCGATGACCATGTCGAGCACCAGGAAGGGCAGGAAGACGATGAAGCCAATCTGGAAGGCTTCCTTCAGCTCGGTGATGACGAAGGCCGGGATGACGACGAACAGGTCCGTCTCCTGAACCTGCTCGGATTCCTCTGGAGGACGCAGCTCGCGAGCCAGGTCCACGAAGCGGGCCCGCTCCTCTGGACCTCCGTGCTTCATGAGGAACGCGCGCAGGGGCTCCGTCACCTGCTTCGCGGCGGAGAGGATTTGCGCTCCGGAATGCACCTCGTCGTACGCCGCCTGTCCCGCTTCGTACATGCGCTCCATCACCGGCGCCATGATGTGCCCTGTCAGCACCACCGCGAGCCCCGTGAGCACCAACGTCGGCGGTGCCTGCTGCGTGCCCATCGCCGAGCGGGCCAGGGAGAGCACCACGGCGATCTTCGAGAAGCTCGTCAGCATCAGCACCGCGAACGGCAGCAGCGACAAGAGCGCGAGCATCCCCATCATCGCCAGCGGACTGCCGGCATAGGAGGCCTGCGACAGGGACTGCTCCGCGGCGAATGCGCTCGCGGGCAGGAGCACTCCGCATCCCAATCCGAGGGCCTTCATCCCCCACCCCGCTTCCGGAGTGCGCCACACGTCGTCTGGGTCTGTCGCGCGCGAGGGAAGAGCACTGTCGGCTCCAGGTCGAACCGGGGCTTCACCGTCGGAACGGGCGAGGCGCCGGGCAGGACCGCCATGGTCCGGGTCTCTTGGATCTCCGCGAAGGTGTCGCCATAGGCCACGAGGTAGCGCCGTCCATCCGCCTCCACGAGCGCGAGGCCACAGCGCTGAGAAAGTCCCGTCCGCGAGACAATGCTCAGGGGCTCCAGAGCGGCCGCATCGACACTCCCAGCCATGCCTCCCTTGCGGAGCAACACCCAGCCCAGTCCGGCCAGGGCCATCGCGCCAATCAACAGACGCGAGGTGCCCACCAGCGACAGTCCTCCCAGGGGCGCGAGCGTCGCCAGCCCCACGAGCAAGGCCACCGCGAACAACAACCTGCCGCGTGGCGAGAGCGAGGACAGCAGCGTGGTCACGGGTGCGCTCACGGCAGCAACGCCAGGATGCGGGCGCCCACTTCGCCTTCGATCTCCACCAACTCCGCACGCGCGACCACGCGGTCGCCCACGCGCAGCAGCACGGGGCTGCTCGCGTTCACGTGCAGGGGCAGCAGCGTGCCCGGCTTCAGCGCGGCCAGCTCCGCCAGGGGCAACATCAACCGCGTCAGCTCGATCTCCACATCCACCGGGAGCGGCGGCATCGCCTCGCTCCGCTTGTTCGTCGCCACCATGTCCGACTCCTGTCGGGCCGCGCGCGAGTGCACGCTCCCTGTCGAAAAGCCTTCCGCGAGAAACTCGCCCCGGAGCACGAAGCCCCGGGTGATCAGCTGTCCCTGTCCCTCCACCCGGCCGTCCCGGAGACGCACGCCATCGAAGAGCACGACGTCTCCCGCGGACAGCGCATCCACCGCCGAGTCCTGCAGTGGACTGCGCCCCACGAGGCAGCGCGCGGGGACCGATGCCGCCAGCACCTGGGACGCCACCGCGCCTGCTGACTCCGTAGGCAGTTCCTGGAACGCGGTCTGCACGGCACGGGCGGGCAGGAGCACCCGGCCTCCCACCGTCGCGCCCTCCACCGTTGCCGTCAGCAACACCGCCACATAGGGCTGTCTCGGGTCGACTCGCGTCAGCACGTCACCGCGCCGCATCGACACCGCGGACAAACGAGGTCCCAGCCGTCGCACCCATTCGCCCTGCCCGCGCATCGCGGCCAGGGCGGACAGCAGCAGGTACACCAGCGTGGACTCCTCCAACCGGGTCAGCTCCGCCACGGGAGCCGGCCGCAGTCCCGTCCCCGCCAGCCTCGCCAGCGCCGCGAAGACCAGCGGCACCTCCAGCTCCACGATGGCGGTGCCCCCCACCGCCGACAGCTCCACCAGCGCGAACACCATTCCCATCGCCAGCTCGCGCTCCGGATGGACCGCCGCCGGCACCAGGTGCCCCTCCACATTGACCGCCGCGCCCAGGTCCCGCGACAGCGCCACGCCCACGTCACGCAGGAGCTCCGCGCCCCAACGTCCCACCTGGGGCCGCTGTCCCAATACCAGGTGGGCGCGCGTCAGCCGGCGCGCTCCCGGGCGGAACGGACGCATGGGCTTCTTCGATGCGCTGGGGGACCTGACTGGATTCGTTTGCATCCGGAACTCCGGGACGGCGATGGGACACACGTCCCCTGTGCACGGCCATGACCAGGGGGCCGGCTCGTGGAATCAGGGTGTTGGCAGAGGGTGGAGGTCCTTCTTCGGGATGGCCCTCCACGCCCGAGGACGCTCAGCGCAGGGCTTCGCGGATGCGCCGCTCCGCCAGGGCGGTCAGGGCCGGAGCGGCATCCGCTCGCGGTGCGGTCCCCTCCCACTGGGGAAACCGGCTGCGGTGGTACGGAGGGAGGCCGCGCAGGGCTTCCTGGCGCAGGGATTCGGGAGCTGTCTCCAGGAAGAGCGCCAACCGGTTCGCGCCATCCGCCCGTTCGCCGAACTCCACCGCCACCTTCGCCTGCCGCTGGGCGGAGGGCATGGCGGCGAAGCGCTCCAGGTGGCGCAGCGCCCTGCCCGCTTCGGCATCCACCAGGCCCCCCAGCAGCTCCGCGGCACGCTCCCGCGCCAGGACGCAGACGACCAGCGCGATGCGTTCCAGGGGCAGGGACAGCGCGGGCAGCGTGACCTCCGCCACCGGGGCCCGCGGTGCTTCCTTCCTCGCGGGCAGGAGCTTCCGGGCCTTTCGTAGCACCCGCCCCACGCGTGTGACGTCCATGGCGTGCTCAGGCCAGCTTGCGCGTGGAGCCCGGGGTCACCACCGGCCGCGCGGGCGTGGGAGGGACGGGCGGCGCCGCGGGGGGCTGCTCCGCCAGGGCCCGGTAGTGCTTCCAGCGCAGCGTCGTCCAGACGAGCGCTCCGGACAGGCCCGTCACCAGCACGCCCAGCAGCGCGAGCACCACGCGCAGCCGCAGCGGGACAGGTCCTCCCTTCGGGGCCGGCGCCTCTACGTGCGTCGTCACCTCGTCCACCAGCAGCGATACCGCCTCCGGTGACAGCCCCTCCACACCTCCCGCGATGAGCTCACGCAGCATGTCCGCCGACTTGCGCACGCGCGTCGCCCCACCGGGCGCCGTGCGCAGCATGGCCGACGCCTTCGAGGGCGCGGGAGCCTGTCCTGGCCTCGGCGGCGGCGGGACCACCAGGTGCACTCGCGCCAGCAGCACTCCGTCCACCGTCTGGAGCGTCCTCTCCAACTCCCGCTCCATTCCCCGGACGCGGCAGACCTGCTCCTCCAGCGGCGAGCGCACGAGCCCGCTTCCGCCAAACACGTCGCAGCCCGTCTCCGCCGCGAGCCGGGGCAGCCCCAGCTCCGCCAGGATGCGCACCGCGTCCGAGGACTGCGCGTCCGTCACCTCGATGGCCCAGGTGGGTTTCTTGCCCGGTTCGGGCACCTTGCGCGCGTCGAGCCCCCGCTCGACGAGCACCGTCTGCAGCTCGTTGGCCTGACGCTCGTCGAGGCCGTGCTGGATGCGCTCCCTGCACGCCGAAGCGCTCAGGAGCAGGAGAAAACAGAGACAACGAAGGGGAGCGGAACGCATGGAAGGAAGGACTCCTCACACCTGGGTCTGGAGGACCTGTTTGACGCCGCCGGTGGCCTTCTCGACGACCTTGCCGGCGAGATCGAGCTCCTGACTGGCGCGGTAGACGTGGGCCTGGAGCGCGAGCAACTCCGAGGGACTGAACGTGCGGCCGGACTCGGCGAGCTTCAGGATGTGGTCCAGCCGCTGCTGCGCCTGCCCCACGCGGTCCAACATCTCCACCGCCTGCTGACTGCGCGCGGCCTGGGCCGAATCCACGCGGCTCCCCGGCTTCACCTCCGCGCAGCCCGCCTTCGCCCGCTCCACTCCGTCCGCACGCGACGTCCCGGCGGTGGCCTCAGAGGGCGTGCCCACCGGCTTCGGCGGCCCCTCCGTCGTCACCGGCACGGGGCGCGACTGGGGCGTACGCACACCCTCCAGCAACTTGCCGAACGTCTCCTTGCTGGACTCCACCGCGGGCGAAGGGCCCGCACCGCCCACGGCTCCCAACTTGTCGATGGCCATCGCGAACGCGCCTCAGCGGATGTTGTTGATGGCGGCCTTCGCCGAGTCGTGGCGGACCTTCATGATGTTGGAGATGGCGTTGTGCTCGCGGCTCTCCTTCTGCATCTCGTTCTGGAGAGCCACATAGGCCATGTTGAACTTCTGGCCGTCCGAGGCCATCAGCTTCTGCGCCTCCAGCAGGTCCCACGCGTCCCCCTGCCCCGTCGCCGCGCTCCCCGTCGAAGCCGTCGTCCCCGCCGTGCTCGCGCGCGCCGACATCGCGGAGGCCCCACCCGCCGCCGGCACCGACGACACCGCTTCGGCCGGCACCGCCGCGGACACCGTGCCGCTCAGCGCGGACACCACCGCGCTGGAGATGGGGCCTGACGGCAACATGCCGCCCACGAGCCCCGCGCCCGTGCGCACCACCTCGCGCGCCGCTCGCGCCAGCGTGGGGCCGAACTCCGTCTTCGGCGTCTGGCGCGCGATGGACGGGGCGATGCTCAACGACGGGATGCGACGGTCTTCCAAGGGGTGCCTCCGGCAGGGATTCGCCGGGGCTGCCTTCCACCGTCCGTGCCAGGGGCCAACCCCTTGAAACGACAGGGGCGCGCTCCGTCACCTCCGCGCCAGGCGTCTATGCGGCGCGCGCGCCACGTCCACGGCGCGGGACGGCGGGCGAAAACCCGAAAACTTGCCACCGCTCCAACCTGCATCACAGTTGTCGCGTCCTGTCGCACCCGAAGGTGAGCCCCTCATGATGAACCCCTCCAATGGTCCCCGTCCGAACGAGCGCGAGCGCTACCACCCGCGCGTCGAAGCCCGGCTCCAGGTGAAGGTGCTCCTGTCGGGCCGCACCGTGACGGCTCAGGCGCGCGACATCTCCATGAACGGCCTGTTCCTCCAGGCCCACCCGGCGGACTCGCAGCGCGCGCTCACCATCGCCCTGCCGCTGCCGGGCGACCGGGAGCTCGTCACCATGTGCACCATCCGCCGCCGGGAAGTGGACGGCGTCGCGCTGGAGTTTGGCGAGCTGGACTGGGACGACCTCATCGCCCTGGCCCGCTTCCTCCACCCTCACCTGCCGTAAGGGCCTTGCGGAGGAGCGTCAGTCCGCGGCCGAACGGGCCGTGCGCAGACGCTCCACCAGGTCCATCAGCTCCGCGCCACGGAAGGGCTTGTGGATGTAGCCGTCCGCGCCCGCCTGCGTCGCGCTCGCCACGTCCGCCTTCTTCGCCTTCGCGGTGAGCATGTAGAGCGGCACCTTCGCCGTGGCCGGGTCGCTCTTCAGGATGCGGCACACGGAGACGCCGTCCAGCTGCGGCAGCACCACGTCCATCAGGATGAGGTGGAAGTCGCGGTCGCGGGCCAGCTTCAGGCCCTCGATGCCATTGGCCGCGCAAACCACGTCCACCGCGCCGTCGCTCAACATGGAGCGAACCAGCTCGCGGATGACGGGCTCGTCCTCGACGAGCAGGATGTGGAAGGGCGCTTGCGCGTTGCCAGCCATGTTTCCTCGGGGCCCCTCGTAGGCCATTGCCCTGGCGACGTCCAGCGAAGCGACACCTCCCGGTAGCCCCTCTGTACGAAAGCGGTCCCCCTTCGGTTTTCCACGCAGGCGGGGTCGCTCCGGCCCCGCCTAGATTTCGGCCACGCCGTCGCGCTCGGCCCAGCCCTCCAGGCCGTTGGGCAGGCGGATGCGGACGTACTTCCCCGTCTCATCCAGGAGCTGCACCTTCAGGCCGGCGTGCACCTCGAAGAGGGAGCGCCCTTCCGAGCGAGGCAGCTCCCGCGCCACCAGCGTGGGCGCCAGCACCACGGCCTCATGCACGTTCTGGTGGACCCAGATGTGCGCCCCCAACAGCAGCGCCGCCGGCACCGCCGCCGTGAGGCAGAGGCCCGCCACCGCCGCCACCGCCGTGCGCCGCATCGAGGGGAAGGCGCGCCGGAAGAGCAGCAGCGCGAAGCCCACCAGCCACGCGACGAAGAAGACCCAGGCCACGGCCGCGCCATCCGTCGCCGCCGCCAGCCGGGGGAGGAAGGCCTCGTCCGCGGAGGCGCCCACGACCTTGTCCACCTGCCGCGCTCGCGCCAGGGCCAGGTTGGCCTCCAGGTCCTCGGCGCGTCCGCCCTGCTTCCGGGCCTGCTCCAGCGACAGCACCGCGCGGCCCAGGTCGCCCCGGGCCAGGTGCGTGGTGCCCAGGTTGTAGAGCACGTCTGCTCCACCGAAGCCGTGGGCGATGAGCTTCTCGTACTGGGCCTGCGCGTTGGCGTAGTCCTCGCGGCCATACGCGTCGTTGGCCTGTTGGAAGACGGCCTCTGCTTCCTCGGCGGTGTAGTAGCCCTGCGTCGCCGCGTCGCTCATCACGCCCAGCCTTCCATCACCGCCGCCGCGGTCGCCAGCACCTTGCGCCGCTCACCCAGCTCTACCCCGCCGCCGTAGCGTCCCAGGTCGCAGGCCTCCAGCACGAAGTGCACGCGCGCGCGCCGCTCCGAGTCCACGCCCGCCGCCGCCAGCTTCTCCCCGAGCGCCTCGCGCGTCAGCCCGCCCACGGGGAAGCCCAGCTGGGCCTCCAGGAAGCCCACCATCGCCCGCTCCACCTCCACGTAGAACGCGCCCGCGTCCGAGCCCGCCTTGAGCTTCTCCGCCTCCGCCAGCCGCTTGCGCGCGGCCTTCGCCTGCTGACGGCCTCGGCCCGCCTCGGAGCGCGTGGCCAGCCGGCCGCGCATGCCACCCATGAACGCCACGCCCGCCAGCAGGCCCAGCGGCGCCAGCACGCCCGCGACGAAGAAGGGCCGCGTCCACACGGGCTGCGACGGCTCCACGAAGTGGGCCCGGGCTCGCACCGGACGCAGGCCTCCGGTGGAGAGCACGTTCTTCTGCTCGTTGGCCGCGTCCGCCATCTGGGAGGGCGTCATCGTCGACGGCAGCGAGGACACTCCACCCGCTCCCGCCTCCACGGTGATGGTCACGGGGTCCGTGCGCGCCGTCTCGTATTGGCGCCGAGACGGGTCGAAGTACGGAAAGCGCAGCTCCGGCAGCGTGAAGGTGCCCGTGCGCTGCGGCATCACCAGGTACTCCACCACGCGGCGGCCCTGGATGCGGTTGCGGTTGGGCGTGAGCCGGTCCGTCGTCGTGGGCTCATAGATTTTCAGCGAGGCCGGGCCGGTGAGCTTCGGCGGGGTGACGTTCTTCACGTTGCCCTGCCCCTCCAGGATGACCTTCACCGTGATGGGCTGCCCCAACTCCACGCGCGTCTGCGACACGTCCAGCGACATGCGCCACGAGCCCACGTTCGCGTTGGACATGTTCGGCGGCGCGCCGTTCGGGAGGGGCCGCACCTTCACCTTCAGGCCGTTGGAGACGCGGTGCACGCGGTGGCCCGCGAAGAGGAAGCCGGTGGTGATGTCCGCCTCCGCTGGGGTGATCAGCAGCGTGCCGGACTTCACCGGGAACAGCGCGCGGCGGCGCAGCAGGTAGGCGCGGTACGGAATGCCATCCACCACCTTCTGCTCGCCCGTGAGCTGCGTGGGGCTCTCCACCTCTTCGGTCCAGAAGCCCTCCAGCTTGGGCATCGTCACCGCGTCCACGCTGGACAGGTCCACGCGCGAGTAGATGTAGAGCGACAGCGTGGCCTGCTCGCCCACGTAGAGGTCGTCGCGGTCCAGGCTCGCGCGCAGGAACAGGTCCGAGTCCCCACGCGGAATCACCGGTTCGTCGTCCCGAGTGTCCGAGTCGTCGTCCCCGAACGGGTCCGGCATGTTGCGGAAGTTGCGGAACGGATCCGGTAGCTGCTGCCTGCCGCCCTGCTGCGCCTGGGGCGCGTTGCCCACGCGGCCTTCGCGCACGGTCAACGGCACGGCGTCCGTGCGGTACGTGCGGCCTCCCGCGGTGAGCGTGGAGGGCGGAATGGTGAGCTTGCCCGCGCGCAGCGGGCGCATCAGCAACTCGTGGCGGGTGATGTCCTGGATGACGGCGGGGCCGCCTCCGGACAAAGAGATGGACCGCTGACTGCCGCGCGACGAGGAGAGCACCTCGAAGTCGTTGGACGAGGGCAGGCGCACCTGGGCGTTGGACGGCGCGTCCACCATCACCACGGTGAGCTTGAAGGTGTCGTCGGTGCCCACCTCGGTGCGGTCCACCGTCTGGTAGAACTCGATGTCCGCCGCCCACGCCGGCGCCGTGGCCAGGAGGGCGAGCACGGCGAGCAGCGCCGTGCGCCCGCTACCAGTCCTTCTCATTGGGCTTCCTCTGCTTCTTCTTCTGCTGGAAACGCCAGAGCTGGAGATTCTTCTCGTTCTGCTTCATCGCATCCAGCAGGCGCTCGGCCTCCTGCCGGTCGACGTCGCCCGGCGAACTTCCGCCGTCGCGTGGGTTGGATTCCGTCTCTTCCTCGCCCTCGCTGCCGCCGTCCGCGCCGCCATCGCGAGAGTCGCCTTCGCCCTCATCCTGGCCTCCGTCGGTGCCGCCATCCGGGCCGTTCTGGGGCGGAGGCAGGTCGCGCAGCACCACCTCGTAGTTGTGCCGGGCCTGCGGATCCGTGGGATCCAACGTGAGCGCCTTGCGGTAGGACTTGAGCGCCTCCGAGCGGTCACCCGCCGTGGCCGCGAGGTTGCCCAGGTTGTACCAACTCTTCTGCGTCAGCTCGGGCTGGCGCGAGGACTCCGCCACCTGCTTGAAGGCCTCGCGCGCTTCCGCTGAACGCCCCAGCTTCGCCAGCGCGTCCGCGCGGTTGAACTCCACCGTCGGATCATTGGGCCGCTCCTTCTTCGCGGCATCGAAGTCCCGGAGCGCGTCCTCGTAGCGTCCGGCCGCGTAGGCATCGCGCCCGCGCTGCACCAAAGGATGGTCCTTCTCCAGCGGCCCCACCGCCCACGCGGGTCCCGGCAGCGCCAGCAGTCCCGCCAGGCCCACCGCCATCGCGCGCGCCGCACGCCGCCGCATCGGTTGCGTGCTCATGCGGCCCTCCGGCGCGAAGGGATGAGCGCCATGCCCAGCACCAGCAGCACCAGGCCGGGGACGGCGAACCACTGGAAGCGCTCGTCGTAGCGGACCGTCACGCGGCTCTCCAGCTCGCTCTTCTGCAACTGGTCGATGCGCTCCACCACCTGTCCCATCGCCACGCCGTTGGGCTGGTAGAAGAAGGCGCCGCCCGTGGCGTCCGCGATGGCCGTGAGGCCCGCGCGGTCCAGGCGCGTGATGACCGTGTCGCCGTTGGAGTCCTTCTTGTAGTCCACGAACTCGCCGCGCCGGTCGTAGACGGGGATGGGCTCACCGGAGTCCGAACCCACGCCCACCGCGAGCACCTGGACGCGCGCGTCCTTGAGCGCCTCCGTGGCCTCGCGCACGTCGCCCGTGAGGTCCTCGCCGTCCGACAGCAGCACCACCACGCGCTCCTTGGAGCCCCGGTCCGCGTTGTCCAGCACCTGCTTGGCCAGCCGCAGCGCCGCGCCCACGTTCGTGCCGCCCTGGGGCATCGCGTCCGGATCCACCGCGCGCAGGAACAGCTTCACCGCCGAGTAGTCCGACGTGAGCGGCGACTGCACGAACGCATCTCCCGCGAACACCACCAGGCCCGCTCGGTCGCCCTTCAGTTCATCCAGCAGCGTGTTGAGCTCCAGCCGCGCGCGGTCCAACCGGCTGGGCTGCACGTCACGCGCGAGCATGGACTTGGACGCATCCAACGCCACCACCACGTCGATGCCCCGGCGCTTCGTCAATTCGCTCTTCGTACCGCACTGGGGCTGGGCGAGCGCGAGCCCGAACAGCATCAGCCCCAGCCCGTACAGGCCGCCCTGCACCGCCGGCCGCCACACGGACACGCCGGGCGCGAGCGCCGTCACGTGGCGCTCCGCGATGAGCGCCGACAGCCGCGTCCTGCGGCCCAGCGCCTTGAGCAGCGCGAGCAGCCCCAACAGCAGGCCCACCAGCAGCAGCCCCAGGTACAGCGGCTGCGCCAGGCCCACCTGGTAGCCCAGGAGCGTGAAGCGCCAGGCCTCCAACGTGGGCATCATGGGAACACCCGCAGGATGGTGGCGCGCAGCAGCAGCTCCAGCGCGGCGAGCCCGAAGGCCACCAGCAGGAACGGGTGGAAGTTCTCCTTGTAGGTGGCGCTGGCGCCGCCCTCCATCAGCTTCGAGCGCTCCAGCGCGTCCAGCACCTTCTGCAGACCGCGCTTGAGACCTTCCGGATCCGTGGCGCGGTAGTACTCGCCGCCGGTGCGGTCCGCGATGTCCTGCATCAGCTCCGGGTTGATGGGGATCTCCGTCTCGCGCCACACGGTGTTGCCGAACAGGTCCGTGCCCTGCGGGAAGGGCACCTTGCCGCCCTTGCCCACGAGGATGGTGTAGATGGGGATGTGGAGCGACGCGGCCATGTTCGCCGCGTCCAGCGGCGAAATCTTGCCGGCGTTGTTGTCGCCGTCGGTGATCAGCACCACCACGCGGCTCTTCGCGTCCGAGTCGCGCAGGCGGTTGAGCGACGTGGCGATGGCGTCACCAATGGCCGTGCCGTCCTCCAGCACGCGGGTGCGCAGCTGCTTGAGCACTTCCTTCAGCACGCCGTAGTCCAGCGTCAGCGGGGACTGCGTGTACGCGGCGCCGGAGAACACCACCAGGCCCAGGCGGTCGTTCACGCGACCGGAGATGAACTCGGTCAGCACTTCCTTCGCCACGTTGAGGCGGTTCTGCGGACGGAAGTCACCGGCCTCCATGGACGTGGACAGGTCCAGCGCCACCACGATGTCGATGCCCTCCACCGACAGGTCGCGCACGCGCGAGTCGCGCGACTGCGGCCGGGCGATGGCCACCACCGCCGCAACCAGCGCCGCCACGCGCAGGATGGGCAAGAGCGGCAGCAGGTACGTGCGGAAACCCCGGCCGCCCTTCGCGAAGACATGCGCGGCGGAGAAGCGCAGCGTGGCGCGACGCTTGCGTTCCCAGAACGCGAGCGCCAGCAGCAGCGGCGCCAACAGCAAGGCCCAGAGCGCCTCCGGGTTATTGAACGCGAGGTCCGGGGGCAGCATCGGGCTTGGGGGGAGCGGGAGGAACGTACGTTTTGGCGAGCAGGTCGTAGCCGAAGGCCAGCGCCTGATTGCAGGACTCGGGGGACGCGTCGGCGCGGGCGTACTTCACCATGTCCGACTCGGAGACGAAGCGCATCAGCGCGTCCTCTGGCAGGCCCGGCGTGGGCAGCCGGCGCAGGGACGCCATCAATTCGGACGACGTGCACTCCAGGGCCTCGAAGCCGTAGCGCTCGCCCAGGTAGCCGCGCACGATTTCAGAGAGGCGGAAGTAGAAGTCCTTCACGTGGCCGCGGCCGGGCAGGTCCTCGCGCTTGAGCGCGTCCAGGGACTGGCGCACGCGCACGTCCAGCGGCAGCACCGGAACCACCTTTTCGCGCTTCGGCCGGCGCTGCCACCAGCGCACCAGCATCCAGGCCGCGACGGCCACCGCCAGCGCCACCGCCAGCGCGTAGAGCAGCGTCCAGGAGCGGATGGGCACTTCCTGCGGGGGCTGGTAGTCGAACAGCTCCGCGCCCTGCCCTTGCGCGTCCGGCGGCAGCGTGGAGGTCACCTCCACCGTCTTGCCCTTGAGCACGAAGCGGCGCGGTCCCTCCGGCGTCGCCACATCGAAGGCGAGGTCCGGCAGCTGCACGTCGCCCAGCTCGAACGCGGAGAAGCGCAGGCCGAACGTCGTGGTCGCGTCGTTCCCGTTGTCCTGGCGCTGGCGCGTCTGCTGGAGCAACTCCACCGCGCCCTCACCCGTGGGCGCCACCAGCTCGTAGCGCTGATCCTTCGGGTGCGTGAGCGTCACCTGGTAGGTGAAGGGCTCGCCGATGTGTACCGCTTCCGGCTCCACCCGCCCGGACGCGCCCGTGGGCGTCACCGTCTCCAGTGCGACGGGGGCCTTGGGCGCGGGGGCCTGGGCCCATGCGGCCGGCGCGCTGATGAAGAGGACGGCCGCGAGGACGAGCGCGTGTCTCATGCCGCCATCCTCCGGGCCCGCGCGCGGAAGAAGTTCGCCAGCGCCTTGCCGTGATCATCCCCGGCGCGCAGCTCCACGTGGTCCAGCTCCAGCTTCTTGAACAGCTTGCGGCGCTCGTCGCGCTGGGCCTGCATGGCGCGCATGAACTTTCCGCGCACGGCGGTGGAGCTGGTGTCCACGACGAAGCGCTCGCCCGTCTCCGGGTCCTCCATCTCCACCAGGCCGTGGGCGGGGAAGCGCTGCTCCAGCGGATCCTCGATGACCACCGGCACCAGGTCGTGGCGGCGGCCCACCAGACGCAGCGGCTTTTCGTAGCCCGTGGCCATGAAGTCCGACACGAGGAACGTCACGGCCTTCCGCTTGGACACCTGCGTCAGGTACGTGAGCCCCGCGGACAGGTCCGTGCCGTGGCCCTTCGGCTTGAAGGTGAGGATGTCGCTCACGAGCCGCAACACGTGCGTGCGGCCCTTGCGCGGCGGAACCACCTTCTCCACCCGGTCCGAGAAGAGGATGAGCCCCACGCGGTCGTTGTTCGCGATGGCGCTGAAGGCAATCTGCGCGGCCACCTCCGCGGCGACCTCCGCCTTGGTGCGGTCCTTGGAGCCGAACTCGTTGGAGGCGGACACGTCCACCAGGAGCATCACCGTGAGCTCGCGCTCCTCGGTGAAGACCTTGATGTAGGCCTCGTTCATGCGCGCGGTGACGTTCCAGTCGATGAAGCGGATCTCATCGCCGGGCTGGTACTGGCGCACCTCGGAGAAGGCCATGCCGCGGCCCTTGAACACCGAGTGGTACTGGCCGGCCAGCATGTCGGAGACCACCTTGCGGGTGCGGATCTCCAACTTGCGGATGCGGCGGATGAGGTCCTTGGGCAGCACGGGCGCGCTCTTACCGGGGTCCTGTCAGGGGACTTCCACGCGGTCGAAGACGCGCTGGATGATCTTCTCCTGGGTGAGTTCCTCGGCTTCCGCCTCGTAGGTCATCGCGATGCGGTGGCGGAGCACGTCGAAGGCGATGGCCTTCACGTCCTCCGGGGTGACGAAGCCGCGGTGGCGCAGGAACGCGTGCGCGCGGGCCGCCTGCGCGAGCGCGATGGTGGCGCGCGGCGAGGCCCCGAACTGGATGTAGTCCGCCAGGTCCTTGAGGCCGTAGCGCGCGGGCTCACGCGTGGCGAACACCACGTTGAGGATGTACTCCTTCACCTTCTCGTCCATGTAGATGGCGTGGACGAGCTCTCTCGCGCGCACCAGGTGCTCCAGTGCGATGACCCGCTGGACCTTGGGCGACGAGCCGCCGGACATCCGGTCCATGATGACCTTCTCTTCATCACGGGTCGGGTAGCCCACCTTCACCTTGAGCATGAAGCGGTCCACCTGCGCTTCGGGGAGGGGGTAGGTGCCCTCCTGCTCGATGGGGTTCATCGTGGCCAGCACGAGGAAGGGCGAGGGCAGGCCGAAGGTCTGGTCGCCGATGGTGACCTGGCGCTCGGCCATGGCCTCCAGGAGGGCGGACTGGACCTTGGCGGGGGCGCGGTTGATTTCGTCCGCGAGGACGATGTTCGCGAAGATGGGCCCCTTGCGGACGGTGAACGCGGCCGTCTGCTGGTTGTAGATCATCGTGCCGACGAGGTCCGCCGGCAGCAGGTCGGGCGTGAACTGCACGCGCATGAAGGTGGCGCTGAGCGAGTCCGCCACGGTGCGCACGGTCAGCGTCTTGGCGAGTCCGGGCACGCCCTCCAGGAGGACGTGGCCGTTGCACAAGAGGCCGATGAGGATGCGTTCGAGCATGTACCGCTGCCCGACGATGACCTTGCCGGTCTCCTGGTTGAGGACCTCGACGAAGCTGCTTTCCTGCTGCACGCGTTCAGTGAGCGCGCGAATGTCGGTGTTCATGTCCCCTCTGTCGGCCTGGGCGGCGGGCAGCCTAGGGTTCCCGGGCGTCCGGCTCAACACCGCTGTACGCCGGACATTCCGTCAAGCCGCCCGGTCCCGTAAAGGGTCATCTCCCATGTCCCGCCC